>NZ_JAGIQD010000021.1:0-118683 GCF_017815045.1 Burkholderia sp. CpTa8-5 | reverse complement strand
ATCGGGCCGTCAAGTCCCGTCCTGCTCGTTATGCTGTCCGGTTCCTCAGAAAGAACCTTAACTGAACGGCATTAGCCCGAGGGCTGCTTTTTTCATGGCGAAGCGGCGGCGCGACTCGTATCGCGCCGACGGCTCACGAGCAGAACTTCGCGAGCAGCCCGAGCTGTGCGTTGCGGATCGTCTTGCCGGTGCGGCGCCGGCGATAGTGACCGTCGCTGTGCATCTGCCATGCCGACTGGTTGTCGCCGAGGCACACCGACAGCCCTTCGGCGATCACGCGCCGCTTGAGCTTGCGCTCGCGGATCGGGAACGCGACTTCGACCCGGCGGAACAGGTTGCGGTCCATCCAGTCGGCGCTCGACAGATAGACGTCCTCGGCGCCGCCCGCATGGAAATAGTAGATGCGGTGGTGTTCGAGGAAGCGGCCGACGATCGAGCGCACCGTGATGTTTTCCGATAGTCCCGGCACGCCGGGCTTCAGCGCGCAGACGCCGCGCACGATCAGGTCGACCTTGACGCCGGCCTGCGACGCTTCGTACAGCGCGGCGATCACCGACGGCTCCAGCAGCGCGTTCATTTTCGCGACGATGCGCGCGCGCTTGCCGGCCTGCGCATTGTCGATCTCCGCGCGGATCGAATCGATGATGCGCGGATGCAGCGTGAACGGCGACTGCCACAGCTCGTGCAGCGTCAGTTCGCCGCCGATTCCGGTCAGTTGCTGGAACACGTGATGCACGTCCTCGCAGATCTTCTGGTCGGCCGTCATCAGCCCGAAGTCGGTGTAGAGGCGCGCCGTGCGCGGATGGTAGTTGCCGGTGCCGAGGTGCACGTAGCGGCGCAGCGCAGCCTTGCCCGCCTGCACGACGCGCCGCACGATCAGCATCATCTTCGCGTGGCACTTGTGGCCGACCACGCCGTACACGACATGCGCGCCGACGGCTTCGAGCTGCGACGCCCAGTTGATGTTGGTTTCCTCGTCGAAGCGCGCGAGCAGCTCGACGACGACGGTCACTTCCTTGCCGTTGCGCGCGGCTTCCATCAGCGCGTCCATCAGCGGCGAGTCGGTGCCGGTGCGGTAGATCGTCTGTTTGATCGCGACGACGCTGGGGTCTTTCGCGGCCTGCTGCAGCAGTTCGAGCACGGGCTGGAAGCTCTCGTACGGGTGGTGCAGCAGGAGGTCGCCGGCGTCGATCGCGTCGAACATCGTCGGCGCGTTGGCGATTGCCGACGGCGTCGACGCGGTGAACGGCGCGAACTTCAGGTCGGGGCGATCGACGAGATCGGGAATCTGCATCAGCCGCACGAGGTTCACGGAGCCGGCCACGCGATAGCAGTCCTTGTCGCCGAGTTCGCTTTCCTCGAGCAGGCGCCGCACGATGTGCAGCGGCGTGTCGGCCGACACTTCGAGGCGTACCGCGTTGCCGAGGTGGCGCGCGGGCAACTCGCCCTGCAGCGCGACACGCAGGTTGGTGATTTCGTCTTCGTCGACGAACAGCTCGCTGTTGCGCGTGATGCGGAACTGGTTGCAGCTCTTCACGACGAGTTGCGGGAAGAGTTCGCCGACGAAGCGCTGCATGAACGAGCTCAACAGCACGAAGCCGTGCTCGAAACCCGACAGCGCATGCGGCATGCGCACCACGCGCGGCAGTGCACGCGGCGCCTGCACGATCCCCATCACGGCCTGGCGGCCGAACGCGTCGCGGCCTTCGAGCTCGACGACGAAGTTCAGGCTCTTGTTCAGCACGCGCGGGAATGGGTGGGCCGGATCGAGGCCGATCGGCGTCAGCACGGGCAGCAGTTCGTCGAGGAAGTAGCGTCGCGCCCATTCGAGCTGCTCGTCGTTCCACGTGTCGCTCGCATGGAAGTAGATGCCTTCCTGTTCGAGCGCCGGCAGCACGGTTTCGTGCAGCATCGTGTACTGTCGATGCACGAGCCGCTGCGCGCGTTCGACGACGAGATCGTAAGCGTGCTGCAACGACATGCCGTCGGGCGTCAGCGCGCCGGGGTTGTCGCGGATCTGCTCCTGCAGGCCGGCCATCCGGACTTCGAAGAATTCGTCGAGGTTGCTGCTGGTGATGCAGATGAAGCGCAGGCGCTCGAGCAACGGGACTTGCGGGTCGGCCGCCTGGGCCAGCACGCGCTCGTTGAAACCGAGGATGCCGAGTTCACGATTGAGAAGCGGGTAACGGACGGACATCGGCAGAGTAGGGGATGATTCAGGCGATGATTCGAAAGGACGCTCGGAAACTCTCACGGTACGATGACGTGCTGATGACAATCATGGTTTTATATCGGGAAATTCTACGCCCGAACCCTTTCGTCGCATAAATGTTTCGGCTATATGGAATGAAGCAGTGTGCATGCCCGTGAAGCGTGGCAACGGCAAGCGTTCCACGCTTAAAATGTCGCCTTTGATTGATCGCCCGCGGTTGCCGGCACGGCTGCCGCGAAAGAACGCGCACGGAGCCCCCTTCTGATGGTTACAACTCCCCACTTGCTGGCTGCCGTGGATCTCGGCTCGAACAGCTTCCGGCTGATCGTCGGGCGCGTCGAGGAAACGCCGGCGGGCAGCCAGATCTATCCCGTCGACGCGCTGCGCGAGCCGGTTCGGCTGGCGGCGGGGCTGTCGAGCGACAAGATGCTCGATCGCGCGTCGCAGGAGCGTGGCTGGGAGGCGCTCAAGCGGTTCGGCGAGCGCCTGCGCGACTTCCATCCCGATCATGTGCGCGCGGTGGCGACCAACACGCTGCGCGTCGCGAAGAACGCCCCCGAATTCCTCGGCGAGGCCGAGGCGGCGCTCGGGTTCCCGATCGAAGTAATCGCGGGCCGCGAAGAGGCGCGCCTCATCTATGCGGGCGCCGCGCACTCGGTGCCGGCGAGCGCCGGCAAGCGGCTCGTCGTCGACATCGGCGGCGGCTCGACCGAATTCATCATCGGCTCGCACTACACGCCGATCGTGATGGAGAGCCTCTATATCGGCTGCGTGAGCCATAGTCGCACCTTCTTCCCGGCCGGCAACGTCGACGAATACACGATGCGGCAGGCCGAGCTCGCGGCCAAGCGCGAGATCCAGATCATTTCGAGCGAATACAAGAAGGCCGGCTGGGACCAGGCGATCGGTTCGTCCGGCACCGCGCGCGCGCTCGCGGAGCTCGTCGAGGCGAACGGCTTCAACGATCCGGGCATCACGCACGGCATTTCGCGCGGCGGCCTCGAGCGGTTGAAGCGTGCGCTGATCAAGTCGGAGAACGTCAACCGGCTGAAGCTGATCGCGCTGAAGCCCGACCGCGTGCCGGTGCTCGCGGGCGGCCTCGCGATCATGCTGGCGGTGTTCGAGGAGCTGGGCGTCGACTACGTCGATACGACCGACGGCGCGCTGCGCCTCGGCGTGCTGTACGACTTGCTCGGCCGGACGCAGCACGAGGACATGCGCGCGGTGACCGTCGAGGGTTTCACGCGCCGCTACGGCGTCGATCGTGCGCAGGCCGGGCGGATCGGCGCGCTCGCGGTGCGTTTCTACGACGAGCTCGAGGAAGACGACGAGGAAGCGCGCGAGGAAGGGCGGATGTTTCTCGGCTGGGCGGCCGCGTTGCACGAAATCGGCCTGTCGATCTCGCACAGCGCGTATCACAAGCATTCGGCCTATATCGCGAGCAACGCGGACATGCCGGGTTTCTCGCGCACCGACCAGGCGCGGCTCGCCGCGCTCGTGCTCGGCCATGCGGGCAAGCTCGGCAAGCTGTCGCAGGCGCGCGAGGTCGAGTGGCCGCTGCTGTTCTGCCTGCGGCTCGCGGCGCTACTGTGCCGGCGCCGGACCGATGCGGGGCTGCCCGATATTTCCGTTTCGCAGATGAAGAAGGGCGGGTACGAGGTGCGTCTGCCGAGCGCCTGGGTCGAGCAGAACCCGCTGACCGACTACAGCCTCAGTCAGGAGGCGGCGGAGTGGGAGAAGGTCGGTATCCCGTATCGCGTGGTTTATACCGGCGCGTGACAGGGCGATTGCGGGGCCGGGAGGGTGACTCGGGCCCGGCGGATACTTCGATGGTGGCACTCGCTAGGTGTCGCCCCCCGTACGATCGTCAGCGGCCGCGCAGCGCGGGTGCTGACGGTCCGCTCAATCCGACGAGCAGACAATCGCGGTCAGGAACGGGAACGCCTGTTTGACGGTTGCGTCGCTGCCGGCCTTGTGCACGGCTTCCTCGACCGCGCTCTTCGTGCCGCGCACGACGACACCGTACGCCCAGTCGCCGATCGGCTTGCCGTCGCCCGGACGGAAGATCGGGTCGCTCGCCTGGTAGCCGAGCACGACGTAGACGCCGAAGCCGTACGCCGTCAGCGCGCGGTTCGTGCGGAACGCATTGACCGAATTCGATTCGACGTGCATCGGCTCCGACTGGATGTCGCCGGCCGCGAGCAGCGGCGCGACGAACTTGTGGCCGGTCGAATGGCAATCGAGCGCGTCGTCGAGCGCTTTCGCCGACGCAGGGCCGGCGGTGGCGAGCACGAGCAGCGACGCGCAGAGGGCTGGCTTGAGAATGTTGTTTTTCATGCGCGGTTGCAGGTTGTTCACACGTATTATCGCGTGTTCCAGCAAGTTCCGTGCGCGAGGCGGGAGATGCGCAGGCGTGGCGGGTGGTTCGTGGTTGGCTGCATTGCAGCTAGCCGTGAAAACGAGTGGGCGATTCAAGGGCTCGTAAAAATCACCCGTAAACGGAAAAAGGGGTTACACGCTTTTGGCATGTAACCCCTTGATTCCTTTGGTCGGAGCGATAGGATTCGAACCTACGACCCTCTGATCCCAAATCAGATGCGCTACCAGGCTGCGCTACGCTCCGACGAGCCAAAGATAATAACGTCGAATGGCCGATCCGGTCAATCACGATATGCGGGTAAATGTCGCGACCGCGAACCGCTCGCGATTGTCGCGACCGCGAACCGCCCGCGATTTGCGACAATTCCCATGATGATCGGCCGGCCCGAGCGCATGCGCGCGCGGCCGCTCGCCGAAGCAAGGAGAACATCATGATGAATCTGATCCTGTGGCGCCACGCCGAAGCCGAAGACTACGCGGCGAGCGATCTCGCGCGCCAGCTGACCGTGCGCGGCCGCAAGGACGCGCAGGCAATGGCCAAATGGCTGCGCGGCCGGCTGGAGACGAATACCGTGATCCTCGCGAGCCCGGCGGCGCGCACCGTGCAGACCGTCGAGGCGCTGACCGACCAGTACCGGACCGTCGACGCACTCGCGCCGGGCGGCAGCGTCGACGATGTGCTCGCGGCGGCCGGCTGGCCGGAAGGCATCGCGCCGACGGTCGTGATCGTCGGCCACCAGCCGACGCTCGGCAGCGTCGCCGCGCAATTGATCGTCGGCGGCGACGACAGCTGGAGCGTCAAGAAGGGCGGAATCGTGTGGCTCGCGAGCCGCACGCGCGACGGCAGCCGGCAGGCCGTGCTGCGCGCGGTGCTGACGCCCGAACTGGTGTGAAGCCCGCCTGAATGGGTTTGAAGGGATTGATCGTACGGTTTCGCAAGCTTTCTGCTAAAGTCAATTCGGCGACACGTCATTGAAAAGACACGGTCGTGCCACATAACGGTCACGGCCGGTTACTACATTGGCGGGCATGTCGTCCTATTCCTTACGATCAGGAAAGCCTAATGCGAGAACTGCCGACGCCTACGCTCCCTTTTGCCTCGCTGCCCCTCGACATGTCGCGGCGCCACCTGCCGCGCGCCAGTGAAACCGTCACATCGGAGTATCGCCTGCGCGCCGCATGGGCGCGTACGGAAGACGAATTGCGCGAAGCCCAGCGCCTGCGCTACAGCGTGTTCGCCGAAGAGATGGGCGCGCAGGTCAGCGGCCCGTCCGGTCTCGATGTCGATCCGTTCGACGCGTATTGCGACCACCTGCTGGTCCGCGATCTCGACACGCTGAAAGTCGTCGGCACGTACCGCGTGCTGCCGCCGCACCAGGCGGCACGTGTCGGCCGCCTCTACGCTGAAGGCGAATTCGACCTGTCGCGCCTCACGCATCTGCGCGGCAAGATGGTCGAGGTCGGCCGCTCGTGCGTGCACAGCGACTACCGCAGCGGCGCCGTCATCATGGCGCTGTGGGGCGGCCTGGGCGCGTACATGATGCAGAACGGCTACGAAACGATGCTGGGCTGCGCGAGCGTGTCGATGGCCGACGGCGGCCACTACGCGGCCAACCTGTACCAGTCGCTGTCGGCCGGCTCGCTGACGGCGCCCGAGTATCGCGCGTTCCCGCACACGGCCCTGCCGGTCGACGAACTGCAGACGGGCACCGTCGTCGCGCCGCCGCCGCTGATCAAGGGTTACCTGCGTCTCGGTGCGAAGATTTGCGGCGCACCGGCCTGGGATCCCGACTTCAACTGCGCGGATTTCCTGACGCTGTTCCGCCTGTCGGACATCAACGCGCGCTACGCACGCCACTTCCTGGGCTGAGCGGTCTGAACCGTATCGCGCCCCTGAGGCGCGGCGCACGCAAGCGAACGCCGTCGCGTGGCAAGTGCTGCGCGACGGCGTTCATGTATCTGGCGCATGTATATGTATCGGCCCTGATAATTTCAGCGACACGCGACGCTCATCGTGCCGCGGTGCGGCACGTTCGCGACGGCCCGGGGAGGGCCGAGCAGCAGCGACGCGCTCAGTGCTTGCGCCGCCAGTCGAGCAGATGGTGTTCCGCCATCCAGTGGTGGATCATCCCTTCGCCTTCGTGGCTGCGCTTGTATTCGCGCGACTCGAAGTACGACAGCGCGACGAGCACCATCAGACCGATGAACAGGCCGATCAGGCCCGCAATTTCTTCAGACGACATGGCAGCCTCCTTTCAACGGCACAGCGCCATGCGTACATAGTAGGACATGTGCGGCGCAACCCCGAAACCGGATTTCCGCTAGACTCGGCGCGGTCCCGGCGTGCGATGGGCGCGCCGTTTTCCGGAGCTCTACCTGATGACCCGTTTCATGCTGGCCGTGCTGGCCGCATCCCTCCTTGCCGCCTGCAGCAGCGATCCTCGCCAGGCGCGCCGCGGCCACCCACCGGAAGATCCTGCCGACTATCACGGCGTGCCGACCGACATGACGCCGCCGTCGATGCTCGACGCGCCGTCGCCGAAGCCGGTGCAGTAACGCTCGGCCGCGCTCGCCGTCACGCGCGGGTCGCGGACGCGGCCTGCGGGTCCGCACCAATGCGCCGCAACAGCGCCGGCAGGTAGCGCGCGAGCGTCGCGCCGCGCGCGGCCATGAACAGGAGCAGCGCAAACCAGAGGCCGTGATTGCCGAATGTGCCGACGGCGGCGAGCGTGGCCGCGATGAAGATCGACAACGACACGACCATCGCGCGCATCAGCGATTGCGTCTGCGTCGCGCCGATGAACACGCCGTCGAGCAGGAAACCCCAGACCGACACGATCGGCGAGATCGCGGCCCACGGCAGGTAGCGCAGCGCGACGGCGCGGATCTCGACCTGATCGGTCAGGCGCGCGACGATCCAGCCGCCCGCCGCCCAGTAAACGAGCGCGAACAGCAGCGCGCCAAGTGCCGACCAGAACAGCGTGACGCGCACGGCTTGCCGGAATGCGCGGCGATCGCGCGCGCCGGCCGCCGCGCCGACGAGCGCCTCGGCCGCATGCGCGAAGCCGTCGAGGCCGTACGCCATGAAGGTCTGGAAATTCAGCAGCAGTGCATTCGCTGCGAGCGTCGCGTCGCCCTGTTTCGCGCCGAGATGCGCGAACCAGCCGAACGCGCCGAGCAGGCACAGCGTGCGCAGGAAGATGTCGCGATTGAGCGCGATCAGCCGCTTGAGCGCGACGCGGTCGGCAAGCGCACGTGCCGCGAGCGGGGCCAAGCCGCGCGGCCGCAGCCGCCACAGCATCCACGCGCCGAGCGCGAAGCCGCATGCGTCCGCGGTGGCGGTCGCCGCGCCGATACCCGCGATGCCCCAGCCGAAGCCGTACACGTAGAGCAGCACGGCGGCGATGTTCACCGCGTTGATGAACACCTGCGCGACGAGCGCGAGCCGGACGCGCTGCTTGCCGAGCAGGTAGCCGAGCACCACGTAGTTCGCGAGCGCGAACGGTGCGCTCCAGATCCGTGCGTGGCTGTATGCGAGCGCCGTCGCGCGGACCGCATCGCTGCCGCCGAGCGCGGACAGCGCGAACGACAGCAGCGGCACCTGCAGCGCCAGCACCGCGGCGCCGAGCGCGAACGCGACGATCAGCGCGCGCAGCAGGTTCAGGCGGATCCCGGCGGCGTCGCCGGCGCCATGCGCCTGCGCGACGAGCCCGGTCGTCCCCATCCGCAGGAAGCCGAAGCCCCAGAACACGAAATTGAAGAACAGCCCGCCGAGCGCGACGCCGCCGAGATATTGCGCGCCGTCGAGGTGGCCGGCGACGGCCGTGTCGACGGCGCCGAGGATCGGTTGGGTCAGGTTCGCGACGACGATCGGAAACGCGAGCGCGAGGACGCGCCGATGCGTGACGGCGGCCGCGGCGCCGCCGTCCCCGTGCGGTAACGCGGAATCGGACATGGCGGACGCGTCAGGCGCGTTCCTGCACGCAGACCCACGGCGAGACGACGACCGCCCACAGCTCCGGATTGCGCGCCGCGTAGTCGGCGGCGGTCTCGGCCGGCATGCGCGCGACGAGGCCGGACGACAGCCAGCGCGTGACCTGTTCGGCGTCGTCGCTGGCGACGGCTTCCGCGACGCTGACGAGATCGAGGTCGCGTGCGATCGACAGCAGCTTGCCCTGCGCGAAGAAGCGCTCGAGATCGCACCAGTCGATCTTGGCGGTCTCGCCGAGGAGTTTGGCGTAGAGCGGGCTGTGCGACGCGCCCGCGGCGGCGTGTTGATCAGAGGACATCGGTTTCTTGGAAAGACTGCGTGGCGCCACTATAAACCATCCGGCCGGGCGGGCCGCTCACGCGTCGCGCAGCGCGCTCCCTGCCCAGTCGGCGGGCGTCGCGCGCGAAAGGTACCGATCCGGTCGCCGCGCCGCAGGCCGGCACGCGCAAAGCTGTTCGCGAGCCGGTTAGAGGCATTCCTCAGGTCGTCGAGCGTGACGCGGAAAACGCCGCCTTGCGTCGTTTCGTGGATCAGCGCGAGGCGCCCGCTGCCGTCTGCCCATTTGTCGCACACGTCCACGCCGATGTTGTAGCGCGCCGGAATGCCCCACTGGAAGCGGGAGAGGCGCGCGTCGTAGCAGTCGGCGGCGGGCAGCATCGGGCGGTCTCCTGGTGTCGAGCGTGGCGTCGGGTGAACGGCTTACATCAGGAATTCACGCAGACGAATCCACAATGGTGTTTCCTGATAGGGAATGTTCGGACTCGTCCAATAGGCGAGGCTCAGTGCACGATTCCACAATGACGCATAAGATCAAGACAAAACAGTGGTGTGACCATGGATTTGCTTCTGATAGCTGCGGGGTTCAGCCTGATTGGAATCGGGGTGCTGGTGGTGTTTGCTCGTCACGTCGATCCGTTGTCCGGCCGTTTCACCGGACGTCTGCGCAAGCGCTGACTCGATTTTTTCCGTTTTCGACGCGACGGCACGCGATGCGCGCCGGCGTCGCGTGTCGTCTGTCGTGCGCTCAGCGCGCCGGCAGGTAGCGTGACGGATCGATCGAGCGGCCGCCATAGCGCAGCTCGAAATGCAGCGCGACGCGATCGCTGTCGCTGTTGCCCATCTCCGCGATCGATTGCCCCTGCGTGACCGACTGGCCTTCCTTCACCAGCAGCGCGCGGTTGTGCGCATAGGCCGTCAGGTAATCGGCGTTGTGCTTCAAGATGATCAAGTTGCCGTAGCCGCGCAGCCCGTTACCGGCGTAGACCACGACGCCCGGCGCGGCCGCGACCACCGGCGTGCCCGGCGAATTCGCGATGTCGATGCCCTTCGATTTCGAGCCGTCGAACGTGCGCACCACGTTGCCGGCCGCCGGCCAGATCAGCGCGATGCTCGTGGCCGGCTTCACGGCCGATTCGACCGGCGCGGAAGGGGCCGGGCGCGCGCGGCCCGCGCTGCCGGTGCCGGTGGTCGACGGCGTCGACGCGGTGGTCGTGCCGGGCGGCGGTGCGACGCGCAGCACCTGGCCGACTTCGATCGCGTCGGGGTTCGTCATCTGGTTCCAGCGCACGATGCTCTGTACCGACGTGCGGTTGTCGCGCGCGATCTTGTACAGCGTGTCGCCACGCTCGACGCGATAGAACCCGGGGCCGACGGGCGCGGAGCCGCACGCGACGAGCAGGGCGGCGCAGGCGGCTGCGAAGAGTCGCTTCGTTGTTGTTCCGAACATTGAACCTCGCAAAACCCCGCCGCGCATGACGCGGCAGGCAACACAAAACGTCAGATTTTAACGGGTTCGACCCGCGCACTGCAGTTTCGGTCGCGGGTGCGGCTGCCGCGCCCCGGTTCGGCGCGTGTCGAATCAGCCGGCGAGCGGCGCGACGCGGATCCGCAGCGTGGCCGTCTCGGTCGCGCCCGGCGCGAGCATGCGCAGCCCGCGCCCGTTGTGGATCGCATCGGGCAGGCCGAGCCACGGTTCGACGCAATAGAAATCCGAATCCGGCTTTTCGGTCCACGTCGTGACCGCGTACCACGGGATCGAGCCCGGCACGTCCAGCGCGATCTCGATCGTGCGGCGGCGGCCCGGCATCACGATGCGCACCGGCGCCAACGGCTGGCCGTCGAGGCAGTGAAACCGATCGAGGATATCCGGATCGTCGAGGCGATAACGGGCCTGGCCCGGTTCGGGCTGGCTGATCGAGCCGTCCGCGCGCTGTTGGCAACGGTGCGTCGGCGGCAGCTCGAGGACGGTGTCGGCCCGCTCGCCGTGCGGCAGCGCGAAATAGAAATGGTGGCCGGCGTAATAGGGCAGCGGCGTGTCGCCGCGATTGGTCGTCGTCAGCGCGACGTCCAGCGTATGCGCGTCGGCCAGCCGGTAGGTCGTTTCGAAGCGGAAATCGAACGGGTAGCTCGCGCGTAGCGTATCGTTCGCGTCGAGCGTCATCGACAGCGCGGCGCCGTCGGCCGACGGGTGCGCGTCGAACGGCAGATCGCGCGCGAAACCGTGCATCGGCAGGTCGCGGACGACGCCGGCTGCGTCGCGCCAGCGGCCGATCTCGCCGTCGACGCGGTGGCGGCCGAGGAACGGGAACAGCAGCGGATTGCCGCCGCGCACGCGTGCGAGGTTGCTCCAGTCGGCGGTTTCCGGCCAGAAGATCACCGGTTCGCCATCGACGTGCCAGGACAGCAGGCGGCCGCCGAATTGCGGGGCGACCCGGACGAGCGACGGGCCGGCGTGAAGTTCGTGAATGTCGTGTTGCTGGAAGATCGGCATGGCGAATCGGGTTGGGCGGGGTGACGGGAGCAACGGGCGTTCCATTATCGGGCCGCGGCCGGTCGGGGAAAACCCTTCTCGGGAAATTGCGAGTTTTTAACACGGTCGACCGTCGGGATAATGCCTCTAAACCGGTGATGTTGCCGGGTCATGACACTTCGTGGAGGGGGCCATGGATCTGGCAATGGCAATGGGAATCGCACTGTTCGGCATGTTTACCGGCAGCACGGTATTATTTTTCTATCAGCTCGGCCGCTGACGGCAATTCCTGCCGAAGTCGACAGGCCCGCCATGCAAATGGCGGGCTTTTTGCTTTCTGCGCGCTTACAAATTGCAGGTGTTTGTGTGCAGCGCCGCAATATCCAGCCAAATGCCTTGGCGCAGTAATCCTGGCTCGGCATAATCGGGGCGCGTTTTTCAGGACGCGCATCGCGTCGTCCGCCTTCCTTCCCGCTTAATCTTCACTAAAAGGACCGACGCGTGAGCCTCTGGTTTCTGGTATTCCTGAGCGTCCTGCAGGGCGTTACCGAACTCTTCCCCGTCAGCAGCCTTGGCCATACGCTGCTCGTGCCGGCGCTGTTCGGCATGCACATCGACAAGCACGCGCCGCAACTGCTGCCATTCCTCGTCGCGCTCCATCTCGGCACCGCGCTGGCGCTGCTGTGGTACTTCCGCGCGCGCTGGATCGCGCTGATCGGCGGCTTCTTCGCGCAGCTCGGCGGCCGCAAGAACGACGACGGGCACCTGATGTGGGCGCTGATCATCGGCACGATCCCGACCGGCATCGTCGGGCTGCTGCTCGAGAAGCGAATCGAGCGCGTGTTTCACGATCTGCGGATCGTCGCGATCGCGTTGATCGTCAACGGCGTGTTGCTGTGGGTCGGCGATCGCATCCAGCGCAGCCGCGCGCATCAGCCGCCCGAGAAGATGACGTTCAAGCAGGCGTTCTTCGTGGGCCTCGCGCAGATCGGCGCGTTGATTCCGGGCTTCTCGCGCAGCGGGCTGACGATGATCGCCGGCAACGTGGCCGGGCTGACGGCGGAAAAGGCCGCGGAATTCTCGTTCCTGCTCGGCACGCCGATCATCTTTGCCGCGGGCGTGCTCGAATTGCCGAAGCTGTTCCATGCGCGCGACCAGCTCGCCGATGCGCTGCTCGGCGGCGTGCTGACGGCGATCGCCGCGTACCTGAGCGTGCGGTTCCTGATGCGCTATTTCGAAGGGCGCGGCCGGCTCGCGTCATTCGGCGTGTATTGCGTGATCGCCGGCGTGTTCTGCCTCGGCTGGTTCATGCTGCATCCGCAGCCGGTTTGATGCCGCAGGGGCCGGTCTCGCGTGATCTGGTGCGATGATCGGGTATAATTTCGGGCTCGGCTTCGTGTCGGGCCCGTTTTGTTTCGGGGTTTGAGTCGTTATGAGGGGGCGGTGTTGCTGCTGCTCGTGACTCAAAAGCCCGATGCCGAATGCGGTCCACGTCACGCCGTGTCTTTTCTCCCCGACCGCCCTTAGCTCAGTTGGATAGAGCAACGGCCTTCTAAGCCGTAGGTCACACGTTCGAATCGTGTAGGGCGGGCCAGTGAAATCAATGGGTTAGATCGTATTTCGAACTCTATCCCGATCCTCAAAAAATTCCATGTAGGCACCGTGTAGGTGTTCACGGCCAATGCAAATCCAGATTAATCCATGTCGGAAGGGGCGTTGGGGTGAACCGCACCGAGTTTGGTGGAGGCTCCAACTCTTGAGAAAATGGAGCCATGAACAAGAAGCCAAGCAAGTTTTCCCCGGAAGTGCGAGAGCGCGCAGTGCGCCTGGTACGCGAGCAGCGTAGCGAATACCCGTCGATGTGGGCAGCAGTCGAATCGATTGCACCGATGATCGGCTGCACGCCGCAGACGTTGCTGGATTGGGTCAAGCGCGACGAGGTCGACCGTGGGGAACGGGATGGCGCGAGCACGGTCGAGCGTGAACGCATCAAAGCCCTGGAGCGCGAGGTCAAAGAACTGCGCCGGACCAACGAGATTCTCAAGCTGGCAAGCGCGTTTTTCGCCCAGGCGGAGCTCGACCGCCGTTTCAAGTCCTGAAGGCCTTCATTGATCAGCATCGCGACACCTTCGGGGTCGAGCCGATCTGCAAGGTCTTGCGGATTGCCCCGTCGGGTTACCGACGCCATGCAGCACAACTTCGCGATCCGTCGAAACGCTGCGCCCGCGCGAAACGCGATGAGCTTTTGCAACCGGAGATCAAGCGTGTCTGGCAGGCAAACATGCAGGTCTACGGCGTGCCGAAGGTCTGGAAGCAGATGAACCGGGAAGGCATTGCGGTGGCACGCTGCACGGTCGGACGGTTGATGAAGCTGCAGGGCTTGCGTGGCGCAGTTTGCGGTAAGCGTGTTCGCACGACGATTGCCGATGTGACCGCGCCGCGCCCGCTGGACCGAGTCAACCGGCAGTTCAAGGCCGACCGAATCAGCTCTGGGTGTCGGATTTTACGTATGTCTCGACATGGCAAGGCTGGCTGTACGTGGCATTTGTGATCGACGTGTTTTGCCCGCCGTATTGTTGGCTGGTGCGTCAGCTCGTCGATGACCACGGACTTCGTTCTGGATGCACTTGAACAGGCGCTGTACGCCCGCCAACCGGGCGAGGACGGGACTTTGATTCATCATTCCGACAGAGGATCTCAATACGTCAGCATTCGCTACAGCGAACGGCTGGCTGAGGCTGGCATCGAGCCGTCGGTTGGCAGCCGGGGCGACAGCTACGACAATGCGCTGGCTGAAACGATCAACGGCCTCTACAAGACGGAACTGATTCATCGGCGCGCCCCTTGGAAAACGAGGGAATCCGTCGAATTGGCAACGCTGGAATGGGTGGCCTGGTACAACCATCATCGGCTGATGGAGCCGCTCGGCTATATCCCGCCCGCTGAGGCTGAGGCAAACTACTACAGGCAACTCAGAAATGCCGCCGACGTGCCTGCATTAACTTAAACCAACCAGCCTCCACGATTCCCGGTGCGGTTCAGAAGTGCGGCGGCGGAGCGGCTGTAGTTGGCCGTGCTCGTGGAGGTGATATATAGGTGAATCCTTTTAGAATCGACCGCAGTGGTCGAACCTTAGGCCGCACGAGTTCGTTCTTGAACCTGATGCTCGCGTAGATAGATGCTATCGGGAATTCATTGCAGGGTGGCCACACAAAGTCACGGAATGGCCGATAGCTTTGTGGGGGCGAAGCCGGACGCAGCGACTCCTCGACGTTATATTGCGACAGGTAGATACGTCGAGCGCGTTGGCGTGTGACTGTCTGACTTTGTAAGGGAGTGCCAACTCACCACGCTAATCTTAGTCAGTTTGTTGAAAGCAGCGTCTTTATAAGAAATGAACGCTTTTTCACTGACGTTTGCTATGCTCTAATATTGAAATCGAATCGATATTTGTTTCAAGTCTCTTTCTGTAATTTTACATTAACATTATCGTCGAATTGTCTGAGAGCAATAGACGTGTTTCCCTAAACGGGGTTGTTGCATGGCATCGGACATGCTGGATAAGGTGCTGCGCGGCGGTTACGCGCAGTTCGATCGTATCGTCAAACTTGATACTCCACTCGGCGACAACTGGCTCACACCACTGTACGTTAAGATCAACGCGCGGCTCGGGCGCAATTTCGAGGTGACCGTCGACGCCTCATCCGTCATGGGCGACAAGATCAAGCTCGGTGCCCTGATGCTGCAGCCCGTCACACTCTGGATTCGCCAGACGGACGGTGGCTATCTGCCAATCCACGGCTACGTGCAACAGGCTCGTCGCTTGGGGAACGATGGCACTTTGTCATATTTTCAGCTCCATTTCGCTTCATGGTTGAGCTTCCTCAAGCTCAGCAGCGATCGGCGCGATTGGCAGGAAGCCAGCGGCTGGCAGATCCTCACCGACGTATTCGACAAACATCCGCAAGCCTCTGGCAACTACGGTCAGGAACTGCGCACGGCGATACGCTCATATTCGCACCGCGTGCAGTGGGAAACCGACTGGAATTTTGTCCACCGGAGTCTGGAGGAAATCGGCGTGTTCCCGCGCTTCGATTTCGCGAAGGACGGCAAGTCGCACAAGGTCGTCATGATGGACGACCTCTATTTTGGGCCGTCGCTACCGAATTCGGAGATGAAGTTCAGCCACGCGGGTACCGATGAGGATTTCGACGGACTCACCCAGTTGAGCGAACAGCAGGACGCCCAAAGTGCGACGCTGACGCTCGGCACCGCCGACTATAAGCGACCTGACCTCGATAAACAGGCGAGCACGCCAGCGGCTGATCTTGATGAGTTACCCGGTCAGGGCGAAGAGTATCTCTATACCGGCTCACAGACGTGGGCAGAATCTGATGCTGGACAACAACAGGCCCGCATCCGCACCGAGGAATGGGCTTCGCGAGCAAAACGCTATTTCGCGATCGGCAGTCCCCGTTATGCATTGCCCGGCTACTGGTTCAAGGTGTCGGGACATCCCCTCTTCGATGCATTGCCGGAAGAAGAACGCGAACTGTCGATCATCGCGAGCGACTGGCTGATCCAAAATAACTTGCCCGGCATGGATGCGCTCACGCGATTCCCGCGCAGCCTGCGCAGCGAGATCGAGCAGGTCCAGGCGGCTGGGACCGGTACGACCGTGAGCCACCGTGATGGCGGTGTCGGATTTTTTCACGTCGAGATCGAAGCACAACGCCGCAAGACGCCGTTTCGTAGTCCGTTCGAGCACGAGAAGCCCGAGATGCACTTGCAGACGGCGATTGTCGTAACCGACAGCGATGAAGAAATCGTCACGGACGATGGCAACCGTGTGCGGGTCAGGACATCGAACAGCCGAAAAGACCGCAATACGAAGTCGACGTCATGGATTCGCGCAGCGATGCCGGACGCAGGTTCAAAGCGCGGCGGTTACTTTCCGTTGCGCAAAGACGATCAGGTGCTCCTCGGATTCGTGAATGGCGACTGTGACCGGCCGGTAATCATCTCGCGACTGCACGGTGGCGCAACGATGCCGGTGTGGCACACGCACGGCCTGCTGTCCGGCTTCCGTTCTCGCGAATACGGCGGTGAAGGCTTCAACCAGCTCGTCATGGACGACGCTACCGGTCAGAACCGAGTCCACCTTTACTCGTCGAGCTACAGTTCTCACCTGCATTTGGGCTACCTGATCGAACAATCCGATAACACGCGCGGCTCGTTCCTCGGCAACGGATTCGACCTGAAGTCCGGCGCGTACGGCGCGGTACGCGCCGAGCAGGGGCTCTATGTATCGACGCAGCCAGCCACCGCCCAGCCGCTGAACGTAACGGCCGCCACCGATCCGCTTGCTGGCGCGGAAGCCGTGCTCGAGACCGTGTCGAAGGCCAGTGAAACGAACCGCGCCGAAAGCCTCCAGGACGGTCAGGCCGCGCTGAAGTCGTTCACCGACGCAACGCAGCGCACGGTCGCCGGTTCTGCCAGCGGCGGCCGTACAGCGGGCGGCGGCACGGGCAATGCGAACGGTTTTGCGAAGCCGGTGATGCTGCTGTCGAGCCCTGAAGGCATCGCCGCGTCGACGCAGCAGTCGATGCATGTCACGGCGAACCAGCACGCGAACGTCGTTGCAGGCAAGAACGTCAACTTGGCCGCCGGTAAAGCGTTGCTGGTCAGTGTGCTCGACAAGATCAGCCTGTTCGCGCAAAACCTCGGCATCAAGATTTTCGCGGCAAAGGGACCGGTAGACATTCAGGCGCAAAGCGGCTCGGCCTCGCTGGTGGGGCTGCAAGACGTGAAGATCGAAAGCGCGGACGGACGGCTGATTCTGACGGCCGCGAAGGAAGTGTGGATCGGGGCGGGCGGCTCATACATCAGCATCAAGGGCGGTTTGATCGAGAACGTGACGACCGGACAGATTCTGGAAAAATGCGGCAGTTGGGACAAACCGAGTGGTGGCAGCGGAATGAAGCTTGATCCGCTGAAGGCGACGCCGGTATCGACTGACGGTGGACGCGGATCACTCTTCTCCGGCTGACACGGAAACGCAACACTCCGTCGCAACACGAAAGCAAAAACGAGAGATTCCGAGAAACATGAGCACGAACCATCATTCCGCGAAAGGTCCCGCGCCCGCAAAACCGAAAGCTGCGCCAAACGCACCGGGGGCAACGCAGACTACCGCTGCACCGAGTTACAAGCCCCTGAAGTGGGCCTATCCGTTTACCCCGGTCGATGCCGACGGGGCGGACAAACCAATGACGTACATGAAGGCGCTAGCGACGGCGGAGGACGGGTTCTATCCGCTCGGCGCAAACGGTATGTGGCACGGAGGCGTGCACTTTGACCAGAACACAGCCGTCCAACTGAAGCAAGATGAAGGCTTCCGCGCGATCGCCGATGGCGAAGTCGTCGCATACCGGCTCGACAGCAAGTATCCCGAACAAGATTATCAGGACGGCCGTCACGCGCTGTATTCGACCGGTTTCGTGCTGGTTCGCCACCGCCTGCAACTACCGCCGCCGCCATCTCCGTCGCAACCGTCGAAGACGGATGCGGCCACGAGCAAGAATTCGGCTGCCCAACCAGCATCCTCATCAAATTCTGCTCCGCCGCCGACGCCATCGCCAGTAGCGACTGCTCCAACGACCACAAATAAACCGGCACCAGGCGAAGTATTGACCTTCTTCAGCCTGTACATGCACACGATGGATCACGACAGCTATCTATCGGCTAAAGAACAAGCGAAGGTCGCCCAAGTCGATCCGTCGAAGCTGAACATGGACGCGATGCCGTATTGGGAAGGCGATCGGTACTATCGTGTCGGTGACAAAGCCAAGGATCCGCAAGGCGTTCCACTTCCGAAAATCCCGATGCCTTCGCTGAAAGACACGATCAGTGAGGATGTGTTGGGTGATTTCATCAAGAGCAATTTCAAAACGCCACCACAACTCAAACCAGATCCCAAGGATACTCCCACCCCGACGCCTCAGCCTGCCCCGATTGTTGGCCTGCGCATCCGAGATCTACCCAACGGCAAGATCATCGGCATCTTGCCGAGGGGAACAGAATTAACCGTCTCAGCTACGGATGAGAAGGCAAAATCAAGTCCTGGCTGGGTCAAAATCAGCGCAATCAAGTCGGGGAAGCCGGTGGCAGCCGTCGTCGGTGATTCCGTATCCCCGCATGCACCCTTCGGATACGTATTTGAGAAGGAGCTTGACCTGATCGTCGATCCGAAGCCGCTGGATACGATCGTCGTGCTCAAAGAACCCAAGTGGGTGAACGCCGGCGATGTGATCGGCCAGCTCGGTCACTATCTGCGTTACCCAGACGCGAAGCTGTTGCCGGCGAAGCCAACGCGGCCGCTGCTGCATGTGGAGGTATTCGCGGGTCCTGAACTTGAGGCATTCATCGACAAAAGCCGCGAACGCGCCAAGCAGTTGCCCAAGTCCAAAGCGTTTCTGGAGATATCACCAGGCGCTCGACTTATCGCAGACCTACGCGATGCGGACCAGAAACTGCAGCCCGGCGTAAAGCTTGTCCCTCTCTCCCGCGATGCGAAGGGCAAGTGGATCAAGGTGCAGCCTAAAACAGCCGCCCCCGTTCATGGCGGACGCCATACGAAACCCGTTTACAACGATGCCGGCGCCCCCGTTTGGGTCGAAAGTAATTTTGCCAACACGACGACCACGACAATCGTGCCTGGTTGGAAGGATTTCCCGCTGAGCTTCTCAAATGCCAAAGGGCCTGGTGCGGACTTTCGCGATGTGTTCCGCGTAAGTGAGTTGGACAAGAGCGGTGCAACCAACTTCGCGAAAGACGACAAGGATCGCCGTTGGTACTACGTGAAGATAGGGACGAAGGACGGCAGCACTCGCGAAGGATGGGTATGTGAACAGGACCACCCGCTCGTGCAAATGTGCGGGCCGTGGGACTGGCCCGGCTTCGAACGTATTGACAACAGCACTATCAAGCCCGTGGACATGTTCAAACGTTACATCCACGTCGGAGAGCAATTTCTTGCCGATGAGAGTAAGACGGAATTCGAAACAAGCGCGGCAACGGTCAATGCTAGCCCACTTATCGCAAAGCTTGAAAAGGCCCTCGATGCAAACCATGATGGCAAGGTGACTGCACAAGAATTGAAACATGCGCAAGAAGTAGATTGGTCGGCGGAAGCGCTTTCCCACCTCATCGTGCGTTGCGAAAGTGAATGGGGCGGTGGCTTGGGAAAATGGGAGGAGTTATCGCCATTAATGAAGAAGCTACTGTGGTTGTGGAAGGCCGAAATCGAACGCATCGGGAAGCTCCAATGGTGGGAGGAGGTCGCTGCGAAAAAAGTGGACGGGTTTCCTGGTGATCCAAATCCGTGGCATTTCCATCCGATTGGGATTATAGGTAATTTCTGCGGCCTTAGCGGGATTGGCATTACTCTAGAAGAAGCTAGAGTGCGCGCATTTTTGCGAATGCTTCGAGTCGGGGAAGGCACCGAGGGGCCGGAAGGATATGAGAGACTATATGGTGGCCAATCTTTCATCAAAGATTATCATCGAGATTTTAGCGACCATCCGAAGATATATATCACCCGAGAACATAACGGAAAGAGCATAACGTCGTCGGCTGCCGGCGCCTATCAGATCATGGGGTATAACTGGTTCCCGGAAGAGGGGCAAACCTACAGAAGATTGGCAAAGGTCAAAGATTTCTCGCCAATTTCTCAAGATAGGTATATTGTTGCGATCATGAAATACAAACGAAATTGTCTCGACGATGTGAAAAATGCTGACTTGGAACGAGCAATTTTCACGCATCACGCCAATAATGAGTGGGCTAGTCTGCCAGGCGATCAGTATGGTCAAGGTGGCGTCAACATGAGATCAGTGAAGGAGCATTTTGAAAAATATGTGGCGGACGAGCTGGCGGGAAATAGTGATCTTGCAGTTCCTGTTGGCGGTCTTGATGATTTGATTAAATAAAAAACGAACAATGAAGAGCGATATTTTACTGAAATTTGCCATTGTGGTTGCAGCAATGAGCCATGCTCTGTGCTGGGGGCAGGATATCGATTTCGCAAATCATCCTTCCGCTCTTTATCGAGGTTCCCTGCATATACCAAAGTATTACAAAAAAACCGATTCCGGCTGGCGAGATGATGATGGCAAGCTAGTGGCGCCTCCTGTAATAAATTTCGCGGGAAAATATCACATCGGGGTCCATAGTTGCGGCATGGAGTGTCGTTACTACACTTTCTCAGACCTTTCAACGGGAAAGGATTTAAACTCCCTGGATATGTTTTCGTCAAACGGCAAGACGCCTAACAAAACCCAGGATGGCAGATCATATATCACCGAATTGCTAAGTAAGGCAGACAGCAAGATGCTTGTCGCAAAATACTATATCGATGCATCAAACGGAAAACCTGCCGAGTGCCGGGAGCGGAAATTCATTCTCGACGACAATATTAAGATAGTCGCCATCCCAAATTCATTCTCCTCTTGCAAAACAGAAAATTAGGATCATTTTTTTGTCAAGACGAAATATCATGATAAATTTAATCCGCCTTCACGATGGCACTGACCACGAAGGCAAGGTGATTACGGCCTCTTCGAGAATGTCTTTTGACGGCCGCTACGTCGCACGAAAAGGCGACTATGTGTCGTGCCCTCAGCATCCTGAAGTATCACCCAACGTCATCGAAGAGGGCGACGCATCGATGATGGATGACGGCCTTCCAATCGCGCGTCACGGCCATCGCGCCACATGTGGCTGTCACCTGATATCGAGTCTCGTATGATCGGATCAAGACACTGTATTTACTCGCATGTGGCTGGCACCCACCCCTCAGCAACGGAAAAGTTCGCCGTGAAGTTGCCCCTGATCATCCTGTCGTGCGTGGTGATGTTGATGCTCTCGGATGAAGCGCGGGCCCAAGCCAACGATGGCACGGATCAGGATGCACCCATCGTGGCGAAATTCCATCACATCCGGCCGTATGAAATCACGGAGGGCACTCCCATCGCTGTTGGCTTGGAAACGGGCGATCCCGGAATTGGCGGCATGATGATCGGCATCGTGTCGCTCAACGTCTATGACCGCTTCGGAAACGTTGCCATTCCCAAGGGTAGCAAGCTGATCGGACAAACGATCAGGCAGGTGAACGACCGCCGCGAGGTTCAGTGGAGCGGCTTGCAACTGCCAGGTACAGCTACTTTACAATTTGATCCACCGCTTGAGGGTTGTATGCCGGATGGTTCGGCCGGCATCACTGTTTCCGCTCTTGGACGACCAGGCTCGAGCGTTGCAGCCCTCGTAACGAAGGCTTTCATCGTTCCGCACTGAACGGATACGCTGTGTCCCTTTCGTCGGATTTCCCAGCGGAGCGAACGGGACCGCTCAACTTCACGGTTTGGCCAGTTCCCGGAGATCACGACCGGCGGCTGCCGGCCACTAGCGAATCGATTCGAGCCTGGCTTGCAGTTCAACGAACTGCGATACGGTCTCGTTGATGGCTCGGGTCTTATTGAGGTCACGGAGTCGACGCAAGACCACAAACGATTGCTCGTCGCTCATTTTACGCCGCACGCCATTGGTTTTGCGGAACGCCTCCGCCGCCTCGATTAGCACATCACGCTTCTCAGCGCGGACGTGATTGAGTTGTATAAAAGTTGTCACCTGAAACGTCTCACCAGTCTGGCGGACGTTAACCCCAGCTGGATAATAATTCCAATCGGGAAACTGGTCCAGATCAATGAGCGAGTCCCATCGCAGAAGTGAAAATCCGGTACGTACACGTTTGGGATCGACGAGAACATCGTCGAACCGTTGCCGCAAAGCGGAAACGAATGGCGCAAATTGTGCCTGGCGAATGCAATGGTCCCAGACCGAAGCGCGGCGCCAGTAAAGCTGAAACAGGCGCAGCATTGACTTCCCGTCAAGCGTATTTGCTTCGGACATTAGTTCTGTGAGCATATGTGCACGCGCTCCCTTGGAGCCATGCCGTGCCCAAGGGGTCATAAGTTCGAGAACTTCGGGGTGACCGCCAGCAACCTCCGTCACGAGATGACCGAAGGAACTCTTTCCCATCGAATCTTCCGTTTCATCTTCGATAACATTACGAAACTGTGCAAGCGCCTGTTGTACATGCTGCGCGGTGGCTTCGCGTTTCTCTGCCTCACGAAGAAACTCAGCGAGCCAGTCGTAGCCTACCGGTATCCACGCGGCATCTTCGGGCACCGCCTCGCGAGAATCGAGGAAAATGTGCACGCCAAGGAAGTCCGGTAGAAGTTTTTCCAGCTGTTCGCGGTAGTCCTTGAGTTGTGCGCGTGATTGTTGTGCGCCGAATTTATTTTCAATTGCGATATACCGTCGACGGCTCGCGTCAACGACCAGCACGTCCAGGGAGCGGCCATTGAGATCCACCTCAGTGGTAACCACCGCCGAGGAGAAGCCTTCCGTTTGCACATTGGAGGGTGACAGGAACCGTCGAGTCGTTAGCGGTACCTCCGCATCGTCTGAATTCCACCAGGCGCGTGTGAGAAGTGACTGAATTGCCAAGTCCCCCAATCCGTGACCCTCGGATGGATCGAGCAACCATGCTAAGAACCGCGATACGTTTACTTCCTTAGGGTAGCAGATGCGCAGAGGTTGCCAGGAGGCCGTCGACGTAACGAGTCGCTGAACGTTCGCATCGGCAAAGAAGTAGTCGATTAGGGTTTCAGGTGAGTAGTCGGCCATCAAATTGCCTGTGTGATCAATCGAAGTGTTCTTGTCCGGTAACCCGCGCATGCGGAGCAAAATTGGGCTTGGGAACCTGCGTGAGCGATTGCCTTGCGCAGAGATCCGCAATATGCTAGAGGCCCGAAAACCCGGCCCCTCGTTGACTGCTTGACCGGGGTTTCGACAGAATTATCGGCCTCCTATCTGAAAGCTTGAGCCGGAAAGCTAAATGCCCACCTGTAAGGGCACCAACATTTAGCGCAAGCGGGGCACTTGTCGGGATGCATTGTGAATGTTCGCAATGGCCGATGACGCGCGGGTCATTTTGAAGATAACAGCCGTTGTACCTCGGAAGCGGTCCCTCCTTGTGCGCGAGCCCGGACGGCTGATGTCGGGAACGACCGGTAATCCCCCCGAAAGACCTTAGCCGTAGGTTTTGGCGTAGCTTTCTGATCAAGGTCTTGTCAGGCGCAAAGATCTATGCGTCATCGGGTTTTGTGCAACCTGCTCAGCTATGAGTGGTTTTAGGTGTGGCCATTAGCGTCTGCGCGCCATTTTTCCGCTTGGCCACCAGTTTACGCTTCCGACGCGGAAGTAACGAGATGGTCGAGACCTGCTTGTACCAGCATCCACGATTCAATTTTATCGTGCCACATCCGCAGAAGATCGAGTGGCCGACGTCGGTAGTGTTTCTCGGCCAGCGCGGAAGGTTTGTGTCCTTGGATCTGCGCGACGACGCCAACAGGGACTTCAACCCATTCCGAAAGCGTACCGAATGACCGTCGCAGTCCGTGCAATGTGAGGTGAGGCAGATCGGCGGCCTCGAGTGCACCGTTGTGGGCCTTTCGGGGCTCGGCGATCTTTCCGTCCTCCGAAGTGTTGTGGATTACAGAAATATCGTTTAATTTCAAGTCTGTATAGACGTTTCGGGATGTCGATCAATCTCGATCCAGGTGACGGACTGCGGCCTTCTAAGCCGTAGGTCACACGTTCGAATCGTGTAGGGCGGGCCAGTGAAATCAATGCATTGGCCGATATTTTCAATTTGCCTGTTTCCTTTATCGCGTTGCGTGTTCACGCAGCGTGTGGCTTTTATAGTCAACCCGGATCGTACCCAGTCCATGTGAGAACGGCGATGCGCGCATAGCGTGTCCAATTTGCACGGCAAGCAGAAAGGCGTTGCTTGTCCGAGCAGTATGTCGGCCGTAGCCGCGCTATCAATTTGTTTGGCAGTCCGTTGCTTATTCCTCGTCGAACCGGCTTGCGGCATTCAACCGACACACCAACAACGGGCGCGGCCAAGTTGCCGATCGACAAGATCGGCAACGCGCGGCCTGGCTACGCGACGCGTCGGCGTATCGCCGCATCGGCGCCGCCGCAAGTCCGCGCGCTGCGCATTCCCTCTTCCGAACGCCGGAATCGGCCGCGCGACATCGCACGGGCGTCCGGTCCTTGCGCACCAATTCCCGCAACAAACCGACGCACTGACGACCGTATCGAAATGCCGCACACGCGATCCCACACAGTCGCGCCCTCCCGCATTCGATCGCCGCAGCGCAACAATCCGCCACAACCCGCGACAACGGCGTGGCCCCGCGCCTCCGCCTTGCAGTCCCAACGGATGCCACCTATATATATGACTAATCGACTCGTACCACGGCAGCGGTGCGGCACGCGGCGGGGCGCATCGTCAGATCAGAACAACCGGGTGCCGAACGGGAGCCCTACATGGACGAGAGTGTGTCAGTCGCACCAATGTGTTCCCGCACCTGGTCTTCGAACCTACTGCGCGCACTCGCGCGTCCCGGCGGCAGGCAGGCGCTGGCGCTGATCGCATGCTGCGCCGCACTGAGCGGCCAGGGCGCCGGATTCGCGGCGGAGCCCGGCGTGACCGGCGACACGATCCGCCTGGGCATGGTCAACGCGCAATCGGGCAATTCCGCAGGCCTCGGACATGGGCTGCTGATCGGCGCGCAAGCCGTATTCGACGACGCGAACGCTCGCGGCGGCGTGCACGGGCGAAAAATCGACCTCGTCGTCGCCGACGATCGCTACGAACCCGACCGGACGGTGGACAACACGCTGGACATGATCGAGCGGGGCAATGTGCTGGCGCTGTTCGGCTACGTCGGCACGCCGACGACCACCGCGGTGCTGCCGATGATCCGGGACGCCGGCATTCCGCTCGTCGGTACGTTCAGCGGCGCGATGGCGCTGCGCAAGCCGGTCACGCCGGAGGTCTTCAACATCCG
Source organism: Burkholderia sp. CpTa8-5 (assembly GCF_017815045.1). Taxonomy (NCBI): domain Bacteria; kingdom Pseudomonadati; phylum Pseudomonadota; class Betaproteobacteria; order Burkholderiales; family Burkholderiaceae; genus Burkholderia; species Burkholderia sp. CpTa8-5. The sequence continues at coordinate 93,370 of NZ_JAGIQD010000021.1, read as the reverse complement.
GGCGAGCTATGACGACGAAACGCGCGCGCTGGTCGATCATTTGATCGCGCACGACCACGCGACGCGTTTCGCGGTGTTCTACCAGGACGACGGCTTCGGGCTCGCGGTGCTGGCGGGCACGCGGCTCGCGCTGCGCCGCCATGGCCTCGACGTCGTCGCCACCGGCACGTTCCGCCGCGGCACGACGGCGGTCGACACGGGTCTGGCGGCCGTACTCGAAGGGCGGCCCGACGTCGTCATCATGGTCGGCCCGTATACGCCGGTCGCCGCATTCGTTCGCGCCGCGCACCGCGAAGGCCTCACGGCCCATCTCGCGGCGGTGTCGTTCGTCGGCACCGACGACCTGTTGCGCCTCATCGGCGACGAAGGGAATGGCATGCTGATTTCGCAGGTCGTGCCGCTGCCGCAGAGCGATCGCCCGGTGATCCGGGACTGCGCGCGGCTCATCGCCCAGCGCTTTCCGGACGAGCACATCGGCGTGGTGCACATCGAGGGCTGCCTCGACGCGAAGGTCGCGCTGATCGGGCTGGAGCGCGCGGGGCCATCGCCCACGCGGGCAACGCTGAAGCAGGCGCTCGAATCGATCCGCCATCTCGACCTCGGCGGCCTGGTGGTCAACCTGAGCAGCGACGATCATCAGGCGCTGAACGACGTGTTCCTCACCGAAATCGCGCACGGGCACGTCACGCCGCTGGTCGTGCCGGCGCAATGAGCGGCGGATGGCCGTCAGGCCATTCCGATCCTGGAGGGCTGCATGGACATCAAGGCGAAGCTCGTCACCAGTACCAGCCTGATGCTGCTGGGCGCGGTGGCGATTTCGGTGACCAGCCTGATCGCGGTGCACGGCATTGCGTCCGGCGTGCGCACGCTGACGACGGAATCGCTGCCGCTGCAGGTGCGCAGCAACGAACTCCAGCGCGCGTATGCGGAACTCGCGGTGGAGTTCGGCCGGCTCGAGCACGCACAGGACGCATCGGAGCGGCAGCAGTCGTCGTCGCAGATCGAAACGCAATTGCAGCGGATCGCCGGCATCACGGCCGCCGTGCGCGCGATCGACCGGCACGGTATCGACGAACCGTCCACCGATCTGCGGACGATGCTCCGGTCGATGAACGAAGGCGTCGACAAGCGCCTGCGCGGCGAGGCGCAACTCGTCGCCGAGCGCCGGCTGATCGAACGCGTGCAGGCGCGGGGCGCCGCGCTGCTGACCGAGATCGGCAAGGAAACCGAGCGGCTGGACAACGACGCCGATGCGGCGGTGAGCGGCGCGCTCGCGGCCAACACCGCATACAACCGGACGATTCATGCGCTCGACCAGGTTCGCACCAACGTCAAGGACATCATCACCGTCGCCGGCCGCGTCGACGTCGCGCCGAACCGATACCGGCTCGCGCCGCTGCGCGAGCGCATGCAGGCGTCGATCGACGGCGCGCGCAATGCGCTCGCGCTCGCGGTGCCGAACCTCGATGCCGCCACCGCGCAGGGCGTGACGACCGCACTCGGGCGCGTGGCGGCCGACATCCTCGACGGCCACGAGGGCCTCGTCGCGCTGCGCGGCGCCATGTTCGCCGAGCCGTCCGTCGCGGCCCGCTACCGCGCGAAAGAGGACAGTGTGCTGCAGTCGCTCGAGGCGCTGGACGCGAAGCTCGCGGAGATCGCGGATCCGTTCGCATTGCAGATCGTCAAGGCGCGACAGCGTCTCGACGAGGCGATCGAATTCCGGCGGCGAGCCGCGCGCGTCGCGTCGCTGTCGGCGATCGTGAACGGCGGCATCAGCGCTTTGGCGTTCGACCTGCGGATGATCGCGCAAAGCGACGGCAACGACCGTCTGGCGCGCGGCGACGACGAGCTGCACAAGAACATCGGTGCGCTCGCCGCATCCGCCGGCGCACTGCGCGATGCGCTCGCCGCGGACGGCCCGGGCAACGTGAAGCGCGCCCAGGAGGTCGTCGGACTGACCACGGAGCTGGCCGGATCCGCGCGCCGCATCCTCGCGGTGAAGTCCGACATGCTGGCCAACGACGTGGCCATGCAGGGCATCGTCGCGGACGTCGATACGACGGCCAATCGCCTCGCGGCCTACACGGAGCAGGAGGCCGTGCGCGTCGACCTTCAGCAGCGCGGCATCGTATCGGACGTCTACCGGGCCGTGGCGACCGCGATCCTGATGATCGTGGGCGTATCGTTCCTGCTCGCGATCGGCGGGCTGCTGATCAGTCATCGGCTCGGCGCGTCGATCTCCGGGCCGCTGTCGCGCCTGACGCGCACGATGGCGCGCATTCGCAGCGGCAGCGACCTGTCGTTGCGCATGACGCACAAAGGCCGCGACGAAGTCGCGGCCCTGGTCGCCGGCTTCAACATGATGCTCGACGAAATCGAACGCCGCGACGTCGATTTGCAGGCGGCGATCGCCACGGCCGAAGCCGCGAATTCGGCGAAATCGGAGTTTCTCGCGCGGATGAGCCATGAGATCCGCACGCCGATGAACGGCGTGCTCGGCATGACCGAGTTGCTGCAGCGCACGCGGCTGACGTCGAAGCAGCGCAAGTTCGTCGACACCGTGTATCGATCCGGGCAGACGCTGCTCGTGCTGATCGACGACATTCTGGATTTCTCGAAGATCGAGGCGGGCAAGCTGACGCTGGAGCGCGTCGATTTCAATCTGCATCAATTGCTCGACGATGTCGTCGCGCTGCTGGAGCCGAACGCGCAACGCAAGGCGCTTGCGCTCGTGTACCGGCGCGGCGACACCGTTGCCGAATGGATGCGCGGCGACCCGGTGCGGTTGCGCCAGGTGCTCACGAACCTGCTGGGCAATGCGATCAAGTTCACCGAGCACGGGCACGTCGCGCTCAGCGTGTCGTATGCGGACGACGGCCGCATCGTGTTCACGATCGCCGACACCGGCATCGGCATCGCGCCCGAGGTGGCCGCGCAGTTGTTCCGGCCGTTCCAGCAGGCCGACAACTCGACCGCGCGCAAATACGGCGGAACCGGGCTCGGCCTCGTGATTTCCCGGCAACTGGCCGAGATGATGGGCGGCGCGCTCACGCTCGAATCGACGCCCGGCAAGGGCTCGGTGTTCACCGTGACGACCCCGTTCGAGCCGGCGTCCGGGGAGGTCGGCGTCGCATCGGAGGCACGGCCGTCGCTCGCCGGCCTGAAGGTGCTGATCGTGGACGACAGCGAAACCGATCGCAGCGTGCTGCTCGAACATGCGATCGAATGGCAGCTGTGCGTCGCCACGGCGATCGGCGGCGACGACGCGCTGGCGCAGTTGCGCGCGGCGGTCGCCGACGGCGCGCCGTTCGATCTCGCGATCGTCGACGTGCGGATGCCGGGCATGGACGGCATCTCGCTCGTGCAGTACATCCGCCGCGATCCGTCGCTGCGTGCGCTCAGGATCATCACGCTGACCGCGTTCGAGATGATGGACAGCGTGCTGGTGGCGCACGAACTCGACATCGCCGCCCGGCTGACGAAGCCGCTCCATGGCGCCGATCTCCATGCGGCCATCGCCTCGGCGATGCACGTGATGCCGCCGCGGCTGACGTCTGCTGAGCCGGTGTCCGACGACGCCGCCGCGGGTCCGCGCCGGCCGCTCGACGAGATCGCGGCGCGCGTGCTGCTGGTGGAGGACAACGTCGTGAATCAGCAGATCGCGCTCGCGATGCTGGAGGACACCGCTTATCAGGTCGACGTGGCCGACGACGGCGAGCAGGCGCTGCAGCGGCTGGCGGACGACGGTTTCGACGTCGTCCTGATGGACTGCCAGATGCCGAAGCTCGACGGCTTCGAGGCGACGCGGCAACTGCGCCGTCGCGAAGCCGAAGCCGGCGCGCCGCGCATGCCGGTGATCGCACTGACGGCCAATGCGCTCAGCGGCGACCGCGAGCGCTGCCTGGCCGCCGGGATGGACGACTATCTCGGCAAGCCGTTTCGCCGCGATGCGCTGCTGCAGATGCTCGCGCGCCATGTCGGCGGCGCGGCGTGCGCGCCGGTAACCGGAAGCGATGCGGCGACGACGGGCGCCGACATCGATACGCGTCCGGAAGCGGGCGGTGGCGCGGCCCCCGATCCGGACGACGACGCCAGCGTGATCGACCAGAAGGCGCTCGATGCATTGCGCGCGCTTCAGCGGCCGGGCCGCCCGGATGTCCTGACGCGGATCATCGATCAATTCGCGGCGGACGCGCCGCGGCTGATCCGCGACATGCATGCGGCGGTCGAAGCGGGCGACGCCGATGCGCTGAAGCTGGCCGCCCATACGCTGAAATCGAGCAGCGCGAACGTCGGCGCGCACCTGCTGTCGGCGCGTTGTCGCGCGATCGAGCAGCTGGCGCGCGCAGCCGACGTCGGCGCGGCGGTGGAGCTGGTCGCCGGCACGGACGCGGAATTCGGGCACGCGCACGCGGCGCTGATCGCGGAGCGCGTCGAAGGTTGAACGGACGCCGGGCCGGCCGATCGCCATGGCGATTGCGCGGCGGCAAAACAGGAGGATGCTCGTGAACCAGGAACATGCCGATGTGCCGGCGATTCTGATCATCGACGACGACGCCATGACGCGCCTGCTGGTCGTGGAGACGCTCGAACCGGAAGGCTTTCGCGTCGAGGAAGCGACGGGGCCGCAGGAAGGCATCGACGCGTTCCTGCGTCATCGTCCGGTCGTCGTCCTGCTCGACGTCGAAATGCCCGGCGGCGACGGATTCGACTGTTGCCGCGCATTGCGCGCGCTGCCCGAAGGCCGCCGCGTGCCGATCGTCATGCTCACGGGCAACGACGACGACGCATCGATCGCCAGCGCGTTCGACGCCGGCGCGACCGACTTCGTGTCCAAGCCGATGCGGTGGAAACTGCTCGGGTATCGGGTCCGCTATCTGTTGCGCGCGGCCGCGGCGGTCGAAAAGCTGGCGACGACCGAGGTCAGCCTCACGCATGCGCAGGCGCTCGCGCACCTCGGCAACTGGGAATACCAGGCCGGGCGGACGGACGGCTACTGGTCGCCGGAGCTGTACCGGATTCTCGGGCTCGACGCAGCCCACACGCCGCCGACGTTCGAGCGCCTCGTGCAGGCCTTGCCGCCAGACGAGCAGCCGCTCCTTGTGCAGTCCTACACGAGCCTGCGCACCGAAGGCGTCGCGTTCTCGATCGAGCATCGGCTGATCCATGCGGACGGCACCGAGCGCTGCGTGCTGCACCAGGCGGAGTCCGGCCGCGATCCGAACCACGCGATCATCCTGCGCGGCATCGTGCAGGACATCACCGAACGCAAGATGCAGCAGGGGCGTATCGAATACCTCGCCAATCACGACGCGCTGACAGGCCTGCCGAACCGCAACCTGCTCGGCGACCGGATGGAGCAGGCGATGTCGCAGGCGCGGCGCACCGGGCAGCTGATCGCGGTGATGGTGCTCGACCTGGACCGCTTCAAGCACATCAACGACAGCTTCGGTCACTCGGCCGGCGACGGGCTGCTGCGGGTCGTCGCCGCGCGCCTGAAGAGTTCGGTGCGCGACGGCGACACGGTCGCGCGGCTCGGCGGAGACGAGTTCGTCGTGATGCTGGTCAATCTCGCGACGGCGTCGGACGCGGACACGATCGCCCGCAAGATCCTGGACACCTTCATTGCGCCGTTCGTGCTCGACGGCCACGACCTGCACGTGACGACCAGCGTCGGCGTCAGCCTTTACCCGACCGACGGGACCGACGCGGAGACGCTGCTGAAGACGGCCGATGCCGCGCTGTATTGCGCGAAGGAACACGGGCGCAATTGCTACAGCTTCTATACGCGTGAACTGGGCGCGCGCGTCGAAGAGCAGACCATCCTCGAAAACGCGCTGCATCAGGCCGTCGCGAACGGTGAACTCGAGCTGTACTACCAGCCGAAGGTCGATCTCAAGACCGGCCAGATCAGCGGCGTCGAGGCGCTGATTCGCTGGCGACGTCCGGGCATCGGCGTGATTCCGCCCGACCGCTTCATCCCGATCGCCGAAGAAACCGGGCTGATTCTGCCGATCGGAGAGTGGGTGTTGCGCACCGCGTGCGCACAGGCCGTCGCGTGGCGCCGGGAAGGGCATCCGCCGATCCGGATCGCCGTCAACCTGTCCGCGCGCCAGTTCCGGCAGCAGGACGTGGCCCACCTGGTGCGCACGGCGCTCGCGGAAACCGGTCTCGAGCCGGACTCGCTCGAACTGGAGCTGACCGAAAGCGTGCTGATGGAGGACTCCAATGCGATCGCGCATACGCTGCGCGAACTGAAGGCGCTCGGCGTCGTGCTGTCGCTGGACGATTTCGGCACCGGCTATTCGAGCTTGTCGTACCTGAAGGACTTGCCGATCGACGTCGTCAAGATCGATCGTTCGTTCCTCAGCGACGTCACCACCAGCGCGGAAGGTGCGTCGTTGACGCGCTCGATCATCGCGATGGCCGAGTCGCTGCACATGGAGACGGTGGCCGAGGGCGTGGAGACGGAGGCCCAGTTGTCGTTCCTGAACCGGCATCGCTGCCATGCGATGCAGGGCTACTACTTCAGCCATCCGGTCACCGGTGACGAGATCGCCGACATGTTGTCCGCCGGCTCGGAGTTGCCCGAGCACTGCCGGCAGCGCGAACTGCTGCACCGTACGCTGCTGCTGGTGGACGACGACCGCGCGGTCCTGCAGATGCTCAGGCAGGCGCTCGGCCGCGACGGCTACGAGATCCTCGCCACCACCGATCCCGACGAGGCGCTCGACCTGCTCGCGCAGCATCGCGTCGGCGTGATCGTGTCGGACTTCCGGATGCCGAGCGTGTCCGGGCTCGACCTGCTGCAGCGTGTCAAGGCGCTGTACCCGGACATCGTGCGCATCCTGCTGTCCAGCTACGGCGACGGCGCGTCGATCGCGGACGCGTCCGGCAACGGGTCCGTTCAGAAGGTGCTGATCAAGCCATGGGACGTCGCGCTGCTGCGCAAGCACATCACCGAGTCGTTCCAGCGGTTCGAGCACACGTCGATGAGCGGGGCCGATCTCGGCGTGGCCCGCCTCGGCATCCGTCCGTCTCCGCTGCGCTCGCTCGGCGGGGCGGAGCCGCGCGATCGCCGTTGACCGGAAGCCGCCGACGCGCTCGAAGCATGGACGGTGCGGAGGTGCGCATGGCGTCGACCGGCACGCTCGCGGAACGCGTTTCGCGCGACGCCGGGCGGCTGCCGGAATTCGATACCCGGGCAATAAAGAGGACTGCCCGGCAATCGAAAATTGAACAAATGCGCAAATTGTGCGCGATTCGGAAAATCATTCCGCCCGACGCCGTAAGACTATTAAAGTGGATAGCGACCACATAATGCGGAGGCACGATAATACGCCGACTGCCGGGATCTCGATTCACTTGTGAACGGGCTTTTCCATAAATACATTTCGACGCTAAATTATTTGAAAACGCCAAAAAAATTGTCTATACCCTAGACGAACCGGCTTGATCCGTATCGTGTCGATGCGGTCAGGCAACAAGCGAGCGCGGGTAATGGCGGATTCCATTGCCGCCGAACTCGCGTTGCAGCGATCGAAGGGATTCCGGGGGATGCGAACGGCCCGTTGCCAGGCCTGCCGCATGAGTCATGAATGGGCGAAACGCAGTGAACGCCACCGAAGCAACGCCGCGTCTTTACATTCAACGGTCGATCAACGACCCCGTCACACGGAGGTTGTCATGCTGCACTACGTCAAATCCCTGCTGCGCGATGAACGCGGCGTCAGCTCGCTCGAATACGCGGTCCTCGCCGGCATCGTCGTCGTCGCGCTGGCTGCGGTCGGGGTGATCCTGAGCAGCAACACCGGCGGCCTGCCGGCCGTGTTCACGTCGCTGATCAACAAGGTCACGGCGCTGATCTGATCCCCCTGAACCCGCGCGCCGCCGACGAATACACGGATCCGCAGCGGTACGACGTATCCAGCCGGGGCGCGCCGACGGACGGCTCTCCGATGCTCTATCTCGTACAGTCGGCGGCGACGCTCGTGCTGATGTCGCTCGTGCTGCAGGACGTGCGCACGCGGCGCCTGTCGAACCGCCCGGTACTCGCGTTCGCGATGCTGTATTTCGTCGCGGCCGCGCTCGCACGCGAAGGGCTCGCGCAGCTCGCCGCTCACGTCGCGACCGCCGCGGCGATGCTGCTGCTGTTCGCCGGACTGCGTCACGCCGGCTGGATCGGCGGCGGCGACGTGAAGCTGGCGGCGGCCGTCTTCCTGTGGGCCGGCCCGGCGCTCGCGTTCCCGGTGTTGACGATCGTCGGGGCGAGCGGCGTCGCATGCGGCCTCGCGATGCTCGCGGCCGTTGCGTGGCAGCGTCGCCGCATCGCGCCGGCGCGCGCGATCGACACGCGTGGCGTGCCGTACGGCATCGCGCTCTCGCTCGGCGGCGCACTGGCCGTCTGGGCGCCATTTCCTCACGCGGTTTCGCTCACCTAGCGGGGACGCACGCCGCCATGCCCAAACCCCTGAGAATGGCCGTGCTGATCATCGCTGCCGCCATCGGTGCGTTCCTCTTGCGCCAGCTCTATGTCGCCGCGTCGACGCCGTCGGCGCCCGGCGCGGCGAGCGACGTCGACGTGCGCGTCGCGGCGGCCGACCTGCCCGAAGGGCTGCTGCTGCGCGACAACGATCTCGCGTGGAAGCGCATGCCGCGCGCGCAGGTGCCGGCCGGCGCATTCGTCGAGTCGCAGCCGGGCGCGGACCTCAAGGGCGCGCTGCTGCGCAACCGCGTGGACGCCGGTGCGCCGATTCGCGCGGACAACGTGATCCCGGCCGGCGCGCCGGATTTTCTCGCGGCCGCGCTGCAACCCGGCATGCGCGCGATCTCGGTGCCGGTCGACGACGTGTCGGGCAACGCGGGGCTGATCCAGCCGGGCGACTTCGTCGACGTCGTGCTCACGCAGCAGATCGGCGGTTCCGCGACGACGCCCGGCACGTTCGAAGCCGAGACGGTCGTGCGCCGCGCGCGCGTGCTCGCGGTCGGCTCGGAATTCCAGCGTGCGAAGACGGCCGCGAGCGCGCCCGACGCGCCGGTGCGCGCGCGCACGGTCACGCTCGAGGTCGCGCCGCGCACCGCGCAGGTCGTGCTGGTCGCGACGCGCCTCGGTTCGCTGTCGCTCGCGCTGCGCAGCTTCGCGACGAGCGATCGCCGCCAGGCCGCGGGCGGCGACGAACAGGAGCCCGATACGCCGCCGGTGTGGGCCGGCGACGTATCGCGCGCGTTCCGGGACGCGACGCGTTCGTCGTCCGCGAAGCCCGACACGGGCATGCGGGCGGCACCGCAGGGCAACACGGTCGTGATCTATCGCGGCTCGTCGGTGGACGACGGCTCGCGTGGCACCGGCGTCGGTGGCGTCGGTGGCGTCGGCATGCCGGGCATCCCGCCGCTGCCGTCCGGCTGGCCGGGCACGCCGGTTGCGCCGGCGGCGCCCGCGATGGGCAATGCGGCCGCCGACACGACGGCGCAAGTGCCGAGGGCGGCGGTCGCGCAGTGACGCGAGGACGAGGTGTCGAGGTGTCGATTCGGAACCGGCCGCCCGGCGGCCGGCATTTGACGGGAACACGCATGGTGCGCATGGTTCGTTGGATCGCTTTCTGGTGCCTGGCCGCGCTCGTCGCGCCGGACGTCGCGTTCGCGCAGCGCGCGCACGCGGCGGACGCCGGCGCGGCGTTGTCGATCGCGACCGGCAAGGGCGAGATGCTGTCGCTGCCGGAACCGGCGACCGCGATGTTCGTCGCGGACCCGGGCATCGCCGACATCCAGGTGCCGTCGCCGCGCACCGTGTTCGTGTTCGGCAAGAAGGCCGGCACGACCACGCTGATCGCGCTCGGCGCGAATCATCGGCCGATCCTGCGCCGGACCGTGATCGTGCAGGTCGACACCGCGTCGCTGCAGACGGTGCTCGACGGCCGCTTTCCGCAATTGAAGCTGGCGGTGTCCGGCGCGCCGGGCTCGCTGATGGTGTCGGGCAAGGTGCCGAGCGCGGCCGACGCGGACGCCGTGATGCAGTCGCTCGCGCCGTATGTGAGCGACAAGGAAAAGATCGTCAACCGGCTCACGCTGTCGCGCCCGATCCAGGTGAACCTGCGCGTGCGCGTGACGGAAGTGAGCCGCAACATCACGCAGCAGCTCGGCATCAACTGGAGTTCGCTCGGCGCGGCCGGCAACTTCATCGGCGGGCTGTTCAACGGGCGCACGTTGTTCGATTCGACGAACCGGTTGTTCAACCTGTCGCCGACGGGCGCGTATTCGGTGGTGGGCGGCTTCCATACGGGGCGCTGGTCGATCGACGTCGTGCTCGACGCGCTCGATCAGGAAGGGCTGATCACGATGCTCGCGGAGCCGAACCTCACCGCGATGTCCGGTCAGACCGCGAGCTTCCTCGCGGGCGGCGAGATCCCGATTCCGGTCGCGCAGGCCGGCAACACGACCGGCGCGATCACGGTCGAATTCAAGCCCTTCGGCGTATCGCTCGACTTCACGCCGACCGTGCTCGCCGACAACCGGATCAGCCTGAAGGTGCGCCCGGAGGTGAGCGAGGTCGATCCGAACAACAGCGTGACGACCGGCGGCGTCACGGTGCCGGGGCTCTCCGTGCGGCGCGTGGAGACGACGGTCGAGCTGTCGAGCGGGCAGAGCTTCGCGATCGGCGGGCTGCTGCAGAGCCAGACGGCCAATACCGTGTCGCAGATCCCGGGGCTCGGCCGGCTGCCGATCATCGGCCGGCTGTTTTCGTCGAAGAACTTCCAGGACAACAAGACCGAGGTCGTCGTGATCGTGACGCCGTACATCGTGCAGCCGACCGGGCCCGGCCAGCTCGAGCAGGCGCTCGACACCGTCGCGCGGCCGAGCAGCGACCTCGAGTTCGCGATCCAGCGCAACCTCGGGCTCGACCTGCTGACCGGCGACACGCCGCGTCTCGTCGGCGCCGCGGGCTTCGTGTACTGACCGGAGGAGCACGCATGCGACTTCGAACCCTGTTCACCGCGCCGTTGCCGTTGGCGCTCGCGGCCTGCCTGTCGACGCCGCCGCCGATCAACCTGCCCGATGCCCGCGCGATCGGCTTCGACGGCGTGCGTGCGGTGCCGCCCGACTGCGCGAAGCTGATGCAGCCGTCGCAGCTCGTCGACGCCGGCTTCGGGCGGCCCGGCGTGCCGTTCGGCTGCGCGACCTACACGAATCTCGCGACGATGCTCGCGCGGCCGGAAGACCTCGTCGCGCCCGTGCCGTACGGCGGCGCCGATGCGCAGGTCGCGGCCGACGCGGTGCGCCGCTACGTCGAGGATCGCGTGAAGCAGCCGACGCCGGGCAAGACGCTGACGACGACCGGCTCGCCCGGCCATTGACCCCCTTCCGATGCGATCGCGATGCCGCCCATGAACGTCCTCGACCGCCAGAACGCCAAGCACGCCGCCGCAGCCGGTGCGGCGGACCTCATCGCGGTCGTGTCCGACGCCGGCAGCGAGGATGTGATCCGCCGCGTCGCGCAGGACCTGTCGATCACGCGCGCCCACGTGCAGCCGGGCAACTGCGACGACGCGATCCGGCTGCTGCAGCAGCACGAGCGCTCGCCGCGCCAGCTGATCGTCGACGTGTCGGATTCGGTGCTGCCGGTGTCGGACCTGATGCGGCTCGCGGACGTGTGCGATCCGTCGGTGCGGGTCGTCGCGATCGGTACGCAGAACGACGTCGGGCTGTTCCGCAACCTGCTCGGCATCGGCGTGCAGGACTACATCGTGAAGCCGCTGACCGTCGAGCTGATGCGGCGCGCGCTGACGACGACCGAGGCGGTCGTGCAGGTGCGCACCGGCAAGATCGTCAGCTTCGTCGGCGCGCGCGGCGGCGTCGGCACGACGACGATCGCGGTCAGCCTCGCGCGCTGCCTGGCGGGCGAGAAGCGGCGGCGCGTCGCCTACGTCGACCTGAACCTGCACGGCGGCGGCGCGAACTCGATGCTCGGGCTGTCGAGCAACAACGGGCTGATCGAATTGCTGAACATGGAACTGCGCCCCGACGACGCGCTGTTCGACCGCATGTTCGTCACGAAGGGCGACCGCCTGCACGTGTTGTCCGCCGAACTCGCCTATGGCGAGGACGCGTTGCTGCGCGACGATGCGATCGCGCAGCTCGTCGACATGCTGAAGGACCGCTTCCATTACGTGCTGTTCGACGTGGGCGTGCGTGCCGGCAAGTTGTTCGAGGATGCGCTGACGGCGTCCGATCTCGTCTATATCGTCGCCGATCGGTCGGTGCACGCCGCGTACGAAGCCGCGCGGCTCGCGCGCTTCGTGAAGGAAATGCCGGGCGAGCGGATGCTGTCGATGGTGCTGAACAATCCGCTCGAGCCGGTCAAGGGGCGCGTCGCGCAGTCCGATTTCGAGGACGCGTTCGGCGGTGTGCGGCTGCGCGAGCTGCCGCACGACGCGCAGTCGCTCGCGATCGCCGAGAACCTCGGCGAGCCGATCGAAGGCGCGAAACGGAGCGGCTTCCTCGACGAGATCCGGCTGCTCGCGAACGGCATCACCGGCGAATCGATGGCCGTCGCCGAGCCGTGGTATGCGCGCTTCGTCAAATGGAGGAAGGGATCGTGACGTTCGGTACCCGCAAGCGGCGGACGCCGGACCCCGCGCCGGCGGGCTCCCGTACCGCGCCGCGCGACGACGCGCCGGCGCCGGCCGCGAGCCCGGTGCCGGCGTCGCTGTCCACGTCCGCATCCGCCGCATCCGCGGCCGCGCGCGCGGCGGCGACGGCCGATACGCAGGAGGCCCTCATCCGTTCCGGCAAGTTCGACGCGATCCGCACCGCGGTGTTCGCGTCGATGAACATGTCGGCCGCGCTGATGAAGACGCGCGACGAAGTGCGCGCGGGCATCGAGCAGGTGGCCGCGCACACGGTCGAGCGCGAGCGCCTGAAGATCACCGCGGGCGAGCAGGTGCTGATCGTCGACGCGATCCTGAACGACATGTTCGGCGTCGGGCCGATCGAGCCGCTGCTCGCCGACGACACCGTGTCCGACATTCTCGTCAACGGTCCCGACCAGGTGTACGTCGAGCGCGCGGGCCGGCTCGAGCTCACGTCGCTGAAGTTTCGCGACAACGCGCACGTGACGAGCGTCGCGCAGCGGATCGCGGCGGCGGTCGGACGCCGCGTCGACGAGAGCAGCCCGATGGTCGATGCGCGCCTTGCCGACGGCAGCCGCGTGAACGTGGTGCTGCCGCCGATCGCGATGCGCGGCGCGTCGATCTCGATCCGCAAGTTCGCGAAGCGCGACATTACGCTCGCGCGGATGGCGCATCAGGGCAACATCTCGCACGGGATGCTGCAGGTGCTGAAGATCGCGTGCGCATGCCGGCTGAACATCGTGATCTCGGGCGGCACCGGGTCGGGCAAGACGACGCTGCTCAACGCGCTGTCGCAGCACATCGAGGAGCACGAACGAATCGTGACGATCGAGGACGCGGCCGAACTGCAACTGTTGCAGCCGCACGTGGTGAGCCTCGAAACCCGCCCGGAGAATACGGAAGGGCTCGGCGGCATCTCGCAGCGCGATCTCGTGCGCAACGCGCTGCGGATGCGGCCGGACCGCATCATCCTCGGCGAAATCCGCGGCGCGGAGGCGTTCGACGTGCTGCAGGCGATGAACACGGGCCACGACGGCTCGATGACGACGATCCACGCGAACTCGCCGCGCGACGCGATCAGCCGGCTCGAAAGCATGGTCATGATGGCGAACGCGAACCTGCAGCTGCTGTCGATCCGGCGTCAGATCGCGAGCGCCGTGCACCTGTTCGTGCAGGTCGAGCGGATGCGCGACGGCGTGCGCCGCGTGACGCGGATCACCGAGATCGTCGGGATGGAAGGCGAGGTGGTGATCACGCAGGACCTGTTCGCGTTCCGCCAGGAAGGCGACACGACGCGCGACGCGGTGAAGGGCGTGTTCGAGGCGTCGTCGCTGCGGCCCGCGTTCGCGCCGCGCGCCGCGTACTACGGCGTCGAGGATGTGCTCTCCGAGGTATTCCGGCAATGAGGGCTGCCGATCTCTTCACGCTCGGCGCGTTCGTCGCGATCCTCGCGGCGGGCCTCGGGCTGTCCGCGTTGCTCGAGCGTGCGCGCCATACGCCGGAGCAGCGCATTCGCGCGCGGCTGCAGCGCCTTGCACCGTCGCTCGCGGGCCGGGACGCCGGCGAGGCCGCCGGGTCCGGTGTCGCGCTGTTCAACCTGCCGCGCCGGCAAACCCGCGTACGTGCGTGGATGCAGCGCTACGTGACGCGCGTGCGCGCGGTCGGCGGCGAGCGCGGGCTGCGGATCGTCGTCGCGAGCACGATCGCCGGCGCGATCGCCGGGATCGTCGCGGTGAAGCTCGTCGCGCTGCCGAGCGTCGTGCATCCGGCGATTTACGTCGGACTGCCGCTGATTGCGATGCGCGCGAGCTACCGCATGCTGGTCGAGCGTTTCCGGCTGCGCTTTCTGGAGGCGTTCCCCGACGCGATCGACCTGATCGTGCGGGCGGTGCGCGCGGGCATTCCGATCACGCAGGCGATCAGCACGGTCGGCGACAGCGCGGCCGAGCCGGTGCGCTCGACCTTCCGCACGATGGGCGACAGCCTGCGCGTCGGCGCGGATCTGAAGGACGTGCTGACGCACGCGGCGGACCGGCTGATGATCGCGGACTTCTCGTTCTTCACCGTCTACCTGCTGCTGCAGCGCGAGACCGGCGGCAGCCTCGGCGAGACGCTCGACGAGCTGTCGAGCATCATCCGCACGCGTCGCGACATCCGCCTGAAGACACGCGCGCTGACGGCCGAAGGGCGGATCACGACGAAGATCATCTCGGCGGTGCCGTTCGTGATGATCGGCGCGCTGTTCCTCGTGAACCGCGCGTACGTGATGCTGTTGTTCGACACGCATGCCGGCCGCGTGATGCTGACGATCGCGGCGGGGCTGCTGACGATCGGCCTGCTGGCGATTCACAAGATTTCGAAACTGGATACCGCGCGATGACGATGTCGATGCTGGCCGCCCGCGGCCTCGAACTGTTGCTGCTGATCGCGTGCGTCGCGGCGGCGCTCGCGACGCCGGGCGGCGGCACGCGCAAGCGGATCGCCGTGCGCGTGCAGCAGGCCGCCGGGCAGCGGCCGCCGTCGCTGGGAGGCGGGCGTCTGCAGCCGGGCGACGTGCGTCAGGATCTGACGCGACGGCTCGCGCAGCTCGGCGAGCGGCTGCCCGTGCTCGATCCGATGCAGCGCGTGAAGCTCGGGCTGCAACTGACGCGCGCGGGCTTTCGCGAACGGCGGGCGGTGTCGTCGATGATCGGCATCAAGCTCAGCTGCGGCGTGCTGTTCGCCGGCGTCGCGATCGTGTTCAGCCCGTATATTCCGCGCTTCGGCGAATACTTCGTGATCCGGGCGGTCGCGATGGTCGCCGCGTTCGTGATCGGCGTGATCGTGCCGGAATACGTGCTCGGCGCGATGATCCGGCGGCGCCGGCGCATCATCGCCGCATGCTTTCCGGATGCGCTCGACCTGCTCGTGATCTGCACGATGGCCGGCAACAGCCTTGTGTCGGGCGTGCGGCGCGTCGCACGCGAACTCGAGCGCATCTGCCCGCCGCTCGCCGACGAGCTGACGGTCTGCGCGGACGAGCTGACGCTGA
This sequence comes from Burkholderia sp. CpTa8-5, assembly GCF_017815045.1. NCBI lineage: Bacteria > Pseudomonadati > Pseudomonadota > Betaproteobacteria > Burkholderiales > Burkholderiaceae > Burkholderia > Burkholderia sp. CpTa8-5. Next base: position 77,713 of record NZ_JAGIQD010000021.1, on the reverse strand, counting down.
GCGGCAACGTGTCCGAAGCGCTCGCGCATTTCGCGCTCCGCGTCGATTTCCCGTCGGCGCGCTCGCTCGCCACGACGCTCACGCAATCGCAGCGGTTCGGCACGCCGATCACGCAGGCGCTGCGAACGCTGTCGCGCAGCGAGCGCACCGAACAGATCGTCGCGCTCGAGGAACAGGCCGCGAAGCTCGCGCCGAAGATCACGCTGCCGATGATGCTGTTCATCCTGCCGACGGTCGGGCTGATCGCGGCAGGCCCGGCGGCCATTCGTCTGCTCGAGGTGTTCAAATGAAAGGCTCCGCGCGACGCGCGTTCGCATTCGCGGCCGTGCTGCCGCTGCTGGCCGGCGGCTGCGCGCCGGGCATCCAGACGCGGCCGGCGCTGTCGCACAAGAGCGACGACCCGCAGGCCGAATTGCGCATTGCCGACAGCGCGCTGGTCGGCGGCAACGTCGATCTCGCGTCGACGCTGTACGGCAAGGTGCTCGCCCGGCATCCCGACTCGCTCGCGGCGCAACTGGGGCTTGCTGACGTCAACTACCGCGCCGGCGATCTGGAGCGCGCACGCGTGCTCTACGAGCAGGCGCGGCAGCAGGCGCCCGCGGAACTCGGGCCGCAGGTCGGGCTCGCGCGCGTCGCGTTGCGGCAGCGGCGGCTCGACGAGGCCGCCAGCCGCTATCGCGACTTGCTCGCCGCCCAGCCGAACCTTCCGCTTGCGGCGGAAGGGCTCGGCACGGTGCTCGACCTGCAGGGCCGCCACGAGGACGCGCAGGCCGTGTACCGGGACGCGCTCCGCGCCCATCCCGACGCGCAGGGGCTGCGCGTCGACCTCGGGCTATCGCTCGTGCTGAGCAATCGTCCGCGCGAGGGCGTGAACGTGCTGCTCGACGTGGCCGGGCTGCCCGATGCGCCGTGGCAGGCGCGCCAGAATCTCGCGTTCGCGTATGGCGTGCTCGGCAACACCGATTCGGCGAAGAAGCTGCTGTCCGCGGATCTGCCGGCGTCGGCGGTGGCCGACAATCTGCGCGTGTACCAGGCGGTGCGTGCGCAGCTCGCGGCGCGCCCGGTCGCCGATGCGGCGCGGCCGTTGAAGGGCGCCGCGCTCGAGCCGCATGCGGTGCCGCCCGCCGCGGGGGCCGCAAAATGACACGCGCGGCGATGCGCGGCCGCCACGCGCGCGGCGTCGTATCCCTCGAGTTCGTCTTGATGCTGCCGTTCCTGCTGATGGTGCTGATCGGCATCATCGACGTGAGCCTGCTGCTGTGCGACAAGGCCGTGATCACGAACGCGAGCCGCGAAGCCGCGCGCGCCGGTGTCGTGCTGCGCGTGCCGATGCTGACCCCGACGCAGATCGCCAACGTCGCGCTCAGCTATACGCAGAACAGCCTGATCACCGGCGGCACGCCGACGACGCCGACCGTGACCGTGACGCAGGCGAATGGCACGACGGCGGGCACCGCGTTGACGGTCACGGTGACCTACACGTATTCCGGGATGGTGCTCGGTTCGGCATTCAGCGCGCTGACCGGCCCGGTGACGCTCACGGCCAGCTCGGTGATGCTCTATGAATGACGTGGCCGGCAAGCCATCCGGCGGCACGGCGCGCGAACGCGGCTCCGTCGCGCTGTTCTTCCTGATGTTCCTGATTCCGCTGCTGTCGTTCGGCGCGCTGGCGATCGACATCGCATGGATCGCCACGGTGCGCAACCAGCTGCAGAATGCTGCGGATGCGGCCGCGCTCGCGGCGGCCGATGCGATGATGTCGCCGACCGGCGGGCCGCTGAACTGGTCGCAGGCCGCGCCGGCAGCGAACGGCGTGATCGCGCTGAACTCGGCGGCGGGCGCACCGCTGGCGACCGGCACGGTGACGACCGGCTACTGGAACGTGACGCGCACGCCGGCGTCGATGCAGCCGACCACGATCACGCCGGGCCCCTACGACGTGCCGGCCGTGCAGGTGACCGTGTCGCGCGCGCCGGGCATCAATGGCGGATCGATCCCGCTGCTGCTCGGCGGGCTGCTGGGCATCCCCGGCGCATCCGGCCGCGCGACCGCGATCGCGGTGCTCGCCGCGCCGGGTGGCGTCGCGGCGGGCGGGCTCTTTCCGATCGCGATCGACCAGTGCGTGTACAACCAGTACTGGAACGCGCAGACCAACCAGCCGCTGATCAATCCGCTGACGGGCTTGCCGTACGAGTTTTCGATCACGAACGGCCAGACGTATGGCGCGCTGTGCATGGGCGGCCAGTGGACGTCGTTCCAGTCGACCGCGACCGACACGACGACGATGGGCGGCCTGATGGTGACCGGCAACCCGACCACGCTCAATATCGGCGACAGCATCAATCTCGCGACCGGCGTGAAAGCGACGCTCTACACGTCGGTGCCGGTCGGCACGACGGTCGTGCTGCCGGTCGTCACGCAGACGTCGAGCAGCACCACCGTGCCGATCGTCGCGTTCGCCGCGTTCCGCATCGACGTGGCGCTGGGCGGCAGCTACAAGTACATCCAGGGGCACTTCGTCGCCGGCGTCAAGATGACCGGCGTCGCGACCGGCGTCGGGCCGTATTACGGCGTGTACGTGCCGCCGCGGCTTGCGCTGTGAGTGTTGCGCGCGTCGTGCCGCGCGCGGCGCAGCAGCATCAATAGCGCGAAGAGCGTCACGGCCGGGCCGATCTGCGGCAACTGCAGCCACGGGTTCAGGTATTCGGCGATCGGCAGTGCCCACATCAGCGCGATCGCCGCCTGTTCGCCGCGCAGCCAGCCGTCGCGCCAGCCGATCGACAGCATGCAGGCGATCGCGATCGCGAGCCACGAGAGCTCGTAGTGCCACACGTACGGGTTCGCCACGAGCGTCGCGACCGCCAGCACGGCCGCGCGCACGCGGGTGTCGCGCGATTGCGTCCAGACGACGCAGGCCGCGGCGATCGCGATCGCCGCGATGCCGGCATGGGCGACATACGCGGCGCCGAGCGGCACGCCCGCGAGGCGGAGCGCCGCGAACGGCGTCGGCGACGCGAGCCAGAACCCGACGCCATGCTCGAGGATGATCGAGCGGACGAGGCCGGCGCTCGCGACGAACAGGCGCAGCGACGCGACGCCGCAGACGAGCACGCTCGATGCGACGAATGCGCCGGTCGCGAGCGCGGCCCACATGATCGTGCGCCATGCGCGCACGGCGACCAGCACGAACGGGAACAGCAGCGCCATCTGCGGCTTGACCGACAGCAGCGCGATGCAGAGGCCGGCCCACAGCGGTCGCCGGTCGGCCCAATGAACGGCGAGCGCCGCACACGATGCGGTCAGGCACGCGTTCTGCCCGAGCGTCGCGGTGACGAACACGCTCGGCGCGGCGATCAGCGCGAAGGCGCCGGCGCGCGATGCGCCGGGAATCGCGCGGAGGCCGGATACGCGCCACGCGGCGAGGCCGAGCATCGACACGCCGAACGCGACGAACAGCGGATACCCGAGCGCGAACGGCAGCAGCGCCAGCGGCGTCACGAGCAGCAGATAGGTGGGCGGGTACAGCCACGGCGCGAAGACGTCGCGCGGAAGGTGCGGGAACAGCGCGGTCGTCAGCCGCGAGAAGGCGGAAAAATCGTACGCGTGCGACGGCGCGCCGTGCAGCATGACGTACGACGCGGACCAGAACACCGAGAAGTCGGCGCCGGGCCGCGGCATCACGCCGCCGGTGACGGAAGCGTGACGCGCGACCGCCGTCCAGATCGCCATGAACACCGCGTACGACACCAGCATCAGCGCGCTGTACAGGACGACGCGTCGCGACGTGAGCCATGCGACGACCGGCTGCTCGGCCGGGCGGGTCGATTGCCGGAGGATGTCCAATTGACGCGGCCCGGTGCTACTTGAACGACGTCTTGCGGGCGGTGATGCTCGCGGCGGCCGGCGTCGCGGCCCGGCGGCGCGCCGAGTGCGCACGCTTGAGCGGAAACTGCAGCAGCTTCGATGCCGGTCGCGCGGCCGCATCGCGCTCGGCACGGTAGTGCCGCCTCACGAGATAGACGGGGCGTTGCTTCGATTCGTGATAGATCCGGCCGAGGTATTCGCCGATCACGCCGATGCCGATCAGCTGGATGCCGCCGACGAACAGCACGACGGAAATCAGCGACGGGTAGCCGTGCACCGGATTGCCGTACAGCAGCGTGCGCGCGACGATGAACGCGCCATACGCGAGCGACAGCATCGCGAACGTGAGGCCGACATAGGTCCACACGCGCAGCGGCACCGTGCTGAAGCTCGTGATGCCCTCGAGCGCGAAATTCCAGCGCCGCCATCCGGAGAATTTCGAGCGGCCGCCGCTACGCGCCGCACGCGTGTATTCGACGATCTCGGTCCGGTAGCCGACCCACGCGAACAGCCCTTTCATGAAGCGCCGCCGTTCCGGCAACGCACGCAGCGCGTCGACGACCTCGCGGTCCATCAGCCGGAAATCGCCGACGTTCTCCGGCATCTCGACTTCGGAGAGCCGGTTGTGCACGCGGTAGTAGAGCGCGGCGGCCACCCGCTGCATCAGCGGGTCGCACCGGCGGTCGGTGCGCTTCGCGGCGACGACCTCGGCGCCTGCGCGCCAGCGTTCGAGCATCGCGGGAATCAGCGCGGGCGGGTCCTGCAGGTCGGCGTCGATCAGGATCACGGCCGCGCCGGCCGCTTCGTCGAGGCCCGCGGTGAGCGCCGCTTCCTTGCCGAAGCGGCGTGTGAGGTCCAGGACGTGCACGCGCGGGTCGCCGGCGGCGACCGAGCGCAGCCGGTCCAGCGTGCGATCGCGGCTGCCGTCGTTGACGCAGACGATCTCGAAGCGTACCGACGCGACCGACTCGAGAACGGGCAGCGTTTCGGCAAAGAACGCGTCGATCGTTTCTTCTTCGTCGTGAAACGGCACGACGAGCGATATCAACGGCTTCCTGGCTTGCGTGGACATCCTGCGGTCTCCCGAGAGATCTGGCCTGCGCTGCACCGTATGGTTCCCGTTGTCGTTTGCCGCACGGGTCGGGCCTGGTCGGCGCGAATTCGGTTCCGGGCTGCTCGTTTGCCCACGAGCACGCCGTGCGGTTCAAATATCGTACGAAGAACTCGAAGATTCAAGCACGATTTTTGACGGTGCATGCGACATCGTGCTTTTGCGATCAACCTGGTATCGAATTTCTTCAGAATGACCCATGACGCTCAGCGCGGAAGAAGGTCCGCGACCGCTCGCGAAGTCGCCGCGGCGACAGAGGCGAGACTTCGCGCCATGCGCGATGTTACGGCGAATAAAGTAGGGAACAAGAGCGTACGAGCTGCCCGGATCGCGACATGCAGCCCTTCATATCGTCTGACGACCATCTATACTTTCCGTGGTCATGCCGGATCGCGGGCGCCAGCAATTTTTTGCTATTGCTCGATTCGTATCAGGCTTCACTCGTCACAACGGCGCTCGCCGATGCACGGCGCTGGCTCGAGCGCCCATTTTGCCGCCGGAAGAAGAACGACAAGCACGCGCGGCCGCCTGGCAGGCGATCAAGTGTCCGGGGCTCAGGAGGTGCGTGATGAACTGGATTGGCACGTGGCGTAATCAATATGGTTCTACGCTGACCATCGCGGACGACAAGAATGGCGTCATCCGTGGCGTATTCAGCACGGCGTTGCGGGACAGCGCGTTCTTTGGTCATGATCTGCCCGTCTCCGGCGTCGGGTATGGCGATTGCATCAACTTCGCTTTCGGCATGTCGAACGACCTGGTGTCGGCGATCTGTTCTTTCACCGGCATGCTGCGTGACGGCAAGCTGCAGACCGTATGGCATGTCGTGACCAGCAAGGCGCCACGACAAGGCTCACGATCATCGGCGTTCGGCTGGGCACATGCCGTTCAGACCAATGCGGATACATTCGACAGAGTCGCCGATTAACGTACCCGGAAGTGGAGGGTTCGGGGCAGAAGGGCGGGCCGGTCAGCGGGATGTCCGGGCAACCGAGGGCCGTTCCCGTTGAAAGCGTCAATCGTCCCTGCTCGAATCGTGTACGGCGGGCCCGTTTGATCGCCAGGCGACCTCCGCGGGCCAGCCCCTCGTCACGCAAACCCCTCACTCGACCGTCACCGATTTCGCCAGGTTCCTCGGCTTGTCGATATCCGCACCCCGCAAGCACGCCGCGTGATACGCGAGCAACTGCAACGGCACGACGTGCAGAATCGGCGACAACAACCCGTAGTAATCGGGCATGCGCAGCACCGACACGCCTTCGCCGTTGTCGATCCGCGTATCGGCGTCCGCGAACACGTAAAGCTGGCCGCCGCGCGCGCGCACTTCCTGCATGTTCGACTTGAGCTTTTCGAGCAGCGCGTCGTTCGGCGCGATCGTCGCGACGGGCATCGTGTGCGTGACGAGCGCCAGCGGCCCGTGTTTCAGCTCGCCGGCCGGATACGCTTCCGCGTGGATATACGAAATCTCCTTCAGCTTCAACGCGCCCTCGAGCGCGATCGGGTAGTGCAGCCCGCGCCCGAGAAACAGCGCGTTTTCATGCTGCGAGAATTCCGCCGCCCAGCGCTCGATCTGCGGCTCCAGCCCCAGCACGTCTTCGAGCGCGCCAGGCAGCCGCCGCAACTGTGTCGTATAGCGCGCGAGTTGCGCATCGTCGACGTAGCCGCGCAGCCGCCCGAGCGTGACGGCGAGAATGAACAGCGCGGCGAGCTGCGTCGTGAACGCCTTGGTCGACGCGACGCCGATTTCCGGGCCGGCCCGCGTCAGGAAGCGCAGGCCGGTCTGGCGCATCATCGCGCTGGTCGGCACGTTGCAGATCGCCAGCGTGTCGATGTGGCCGAGCGCCTGCGCGTACTTGAGCGCGGCGAGCGTGTCGGCGGTCTCGCCGGATTGCGACACGCTGACCACCAGCGTATTCGGCATCGCGAGCGCGTCGCTGTAGCGGTATTCGCTCGCGATCTCGACCTGCGCGGGGAGGCGCGCGATCGTCTCGAGCCAGCGGCGGGCAGTCAGGCCCGCGTAGTGGCTCGTGCCGCATGCGAGGATCAGCACGTTGTCGATCTGCTCGAACGCGCGCGGCGCGTCGGGGCCGAATATGGCCGGATCGAACAGTCCGGCATCGGGGATCGTCGCGGCCACGGCCTGCGGTTGCTCGAAAATTTCCTTCTGCATGAAATGCCGGTACGGCCCGAGCTCGACCACGCCCTGCACGGACGGAATGGTTTGTATCGCGCGTTCGATCGGCGTGCCGGTGCGATCGAGCACCCGCACGCCGCCGGGCGTCAGTTCGACGATGTCGCCTTCCTCGAGAAAGATGAAGCGGTCGGTGATGCCGGCGAGCGCGAGCGCGTCGGACGCGAGAAAGCATTCGCCGTCCTTCACGCCGACGACGAGCGGCGAGCCGGCCCGCGCGCCGATCAGCCGCTGCGGCTCGCGCTTGCTGAACACCGCGATCGCATAGGCGCCGTGCAACTGCGAGGTCGCGTCGCGGACGGCGGCGAGCAGGTCGCCGCGATACTTGCTGTGGATCAGGTGCGCGACCACCTCGGTGTCGGTCTGGCCGTCGAACTCGTAGTGTTCGTCGGATAGTTGCTTGCGCAACGTTTCGTGGTTCTCGATGATGCCGTTGTGCACGAGCGCGATTTCGTCGCGCGAGAAGATCGGATGCGCGTTGCAGGTCGCCGGCGCGCCGTGGGTAGCCCAGCGCGTGTGCGCGATGCCGGTGCTGCCGGCCAGGCCGGCGCTGCGCACATGCGCGTCGAGATCGGCGACGCGCGACATGCTGCGCTCGCGGCGTGCCTGGCCGTTGACGACCGTCGCCACGCCGCATGAATCGTAGCCGCGATATTCAAGGCGGCGCAAACCTTCGATCAGAACCGGGACGATGTCCCGTTGCGCGACCGCGCCGACGATGCCACACATGACACGTCTCCTTCCCTGTAGATTCCCCCGGACCGTGCGCACGCGTGGATCAGCGTGACGCGGTCTCCGTTGTCGCCGCCGTCGTGAAGCCGCATTGCGCGGGCGCGACCGGGTCGGCCATCCGGCTTTCGAATGCCAGGTAAAGCGCTTCCTCCAGGACGTTCCAGTGTGCGCCGTGCCGGTACGGGCCCGATAGCGCATGCCAGCACGCGACCGTGTTCCGGTCGTTCATCTTGAATGCGACCAGTGCGATCAAGCCCCACGGATAATCGGAGCTGGCCAGTTGCAGCCAGGTCTTGCCGTACTTCTGCATCCACTGCGCGTAGAACACATCGTTCGATTGCTGCGGAACCTGAATGCCCGACAGGAGCGGAAAGATCTGCGCCACTTTCGCCGGATAGAAGGTCGTGTCGCTGATGCGCTGCGTGCTCGGGCGAAAGCCCGACTGCGTGCCGCGCCAGAACACCTTCAGGATCGCGGACGCGAGCCGGTCGGCGCGCTGGCTCCACGGGCCGGCGCGCGTGGAGTCGCCATGCCGCAGGTAATACGCGGCGAGCGCCTGGAACGCGCTGTGTACCTCGACGTTGTCCATCAGCAGCGCGACGTGCAGCGTCGACGAGATCTGATAGACGCCCGTGGGCTTGCTGAGCAGCGTATCCAGATGCGCACCGGCGCGATTCAGGCTGAGTTCCCATGCGGCGGGCATGCCGTCGGGCGGCGCGAAGCGGGCGAGCAGTTCGATCCAGGTCGCCATCATCGCGTCGTCGGCGTCGGCTTCGGCGCATGAACTGTACTGGCCGCTCTTCACGCAATAGCGATCGAAGCCGCCGTCCGGACGCTGGCGCGGCAACAGCCACGCGATCCAGGCGAGCGCGGCCTGACGGGCGTCGAGCCCCGCATCGGTGGCGCCGAGCAGGGCCTTCGCCGCGAAATACGGATCGATGCCGGCGCCGTTCAGACGCACGGTGATCGCGCCGTCGGGGCGTTGGTAGAGCCCATTGAGCTGGAGTTCGGCGGCGCCCGCATGCGGTGCGACGCCGCATGCGGCGACACAGCAGGCGACGCACCACAGGCGGCATAGCCGGGCGGTGGCCGCCACGCGTGCGCGTGCGGCCGGGAAAAGCGCGGGCCGGTTCATGATAGGGGGCTCCTGCGCGGTGGTCCTGCGCAAATTCCGCCGGGCGCGGCGTTGGCCGCGTCGCGCGCCGGCGGGTGGGTCGATGTCGCGGCTCAGTGCACCTTGGCGCTGGTGAACTTGAGACTGGTCCCGCTGTTCGCGGTCACGAGCCAGTACGTCGAGTCGGTGATGACGACGCTGCCGAGGCCTTGCGTGATCAACGGCAGCGCGAAGGCCTTCTTCGGCAGCAGCCACGTCATGTTCGCGAGGCTGGTCGGGTGGCTGGCGGCGAACGCCCAGCCGCTGCCCGTATCGGTGGCCGACCATGTGACGTTCAGGCGTGCGCGGTCGAACACCGTGATGTCGGTCATCGTGTACCACTTGAACTGACCGAGCAGCTTCAGCGTGTTGGCTTGATTGAAGATCGCGGACAGCGTCGACGTGTAGGACGACGCGCCGAGCGGGTGCGCATAGATCAGCCGGCTCGTGCGGTTCGCGACGACGAAGTTCATCAGGGATGCGTACCAGTTGTTCACGTCGGCCGTCGGCACCGCGTATTGCTGGAACTCCTCGAACGTCGCGTACTTGCCGAACGGCATCACGGGGTACGCCCACAGGCCGGGGTTCAGCAACGCGCCGTTGCGGTAGGCGCGGGTCGGTGCCGAGCCGGTGTGGCCGGTGAAGTAGTAGCCGTTGAAGCCGTTGCTTTCGAGCCAGTTGACCGACCACGTCGGCGTATTGCCTTCCGGCGCCGCGTACTCGACGTCGGGCAAGGCCGTCGTCGCCTGGACGGCCTGATGGTTCATCACCAGGTACTGCGTAAACGTGCTCGCGTTGGTTTCGCTCGCATTCGCCCCCCAGTAGTCGTGGATCCAGCCGCCGTGGCTGCCGACGCGATGGCCCTTGCTCACGAAATACTTGAGGAGATTCTGCGCGGACGGGTTGTTGGCGAGATTGATGCCGCCACCGTCGCCGAACGCCGCTTCATCGGGGCCGGCCGTGACCACGAGCGAGAACGGCCCGTTGTTCCACACGCCGAGGCTCTTCAGGTAGAGCGCCGGCTGGATCTGGTCGCCCGCGCAGAAGTGCCAGTTGAACACGAGCCCGGCCATCGCCTTCGGCAGCGGCGACAGCGACGGCAGGTTCAGCATCTGCGTGCCGAAATAATGCAGGTAGCCGTGAATCAGCATGCCGTCGGTCTGGCCGTCGAGGTAGGCGAGCGGCAGGTTGACGAACAGCACGCCGCCGTTGCCGTACGTGTTGTAGCCGGACACCAGCCCGAAGGTCGGCGAGGTCAGGATCGTCGTGCCGGTGTACGTCCCCTGCGTGACGAAGCTCGGATAGGTGAGGAAGCCGTACACGTAGCCGGAGATGCCTTCGAGCGTGTCGGTGGTGGTGGCCAGCGTCGACGCGAGCGCGGTGGCCGTCTTGCCGGTCGACGTGCTCAGCAGCGAATTGGCGGTATACGTCGTGGTTTTCTTCAGCTTGCCGGTCACGGTGCCGGTCAGCTTCGGGGCCGTCTGGTTCAGCACGCCGCTGCCGGTGGGCGGCGTCGTGTACTGAAACCATGCGCCGTGGTTGTAGTTGGCGAGGCCGCCGGGGTTCGACGGGCTGGCGGCGAGAAACTGTGCGCTGCCCGACGTCGAATTGGTCGACGTGCCCGAGGTGCCCGACGTGCTCGTCGAGGCGAGGGCGCTGGCGGTCGTGGTGGTCGACGAAGTCGTGGTCCATGCCATCGACTTGCCGGGGGGCACCTGGAGCGTGCGCAGCCAGCTGCTCATGCCGGTTACATTGCCGAGACCGATCATGTTGCCGCCGTATTGGTCATACAGCACATAGTCCACACCGGCCATGCTGCTGAAGCGCGATTTCGGGCTGACGTAGAAGCCGGCCGAATTCAGCACGCCGAAATCGTAGACGAGCATCACCTTGCCGCCGTTCAGCGCGTAGTTCTGAATCGCGGTCACGAGCGCGTCGGCGGCCGTCGTATGCACCTGGTCGGGCAGGATCAGGCCCGGATACTGCGACAGCGTCGCGCCGGCCGCCATGAACTGGCTGTCGGTCATCACCTTGATCTGCAGCCCTTCTTCCTGGGCACTGTCGAGCCATGCGGATACGCGCGAATCGGGCAGCGTCAGCGTATCGGGCACCAACAGCAGAAGCTGGTTGGTGGCCGCCTGAACGCCGCCCGGACTGAATGCGAACGCGAGCGCGAACAGCGCGAACAGGATCCGCAAGAACTTGCCTGACTTTGCCAACATGGTGTGCTCCTCGCTCAAGGAATGGGGGCGTGCGGCAGCCGGGATACGCGTGCCGCCAGGTCGAGCATTCCAGCCCCGTAGGTGTGTTGCGGCTGTCCGGTTCGTCGGGTATCGAGCGGTGCGTGTCACGGCGGTCCGACCGCGCCAATGCGCCGGTGCGCCGCGCTGCCTTCGCCGGTGAGAGGACTCGATGCGACGCATGGAAAGAAGCGAACAACGTGCCATTGGCGCAGGAGGCCCGGTCCTGCTGGCTTCCTGCACTGCCGGTCGCGCGGCACGGTCGCAAACCCGACGGATTCGTTTCATCGCTGATACGGCGCGTTGGGACGCGCTATCAGCAGACGGAATCGCGATCGCGCGTCAGCGCGCCGGGCCAGCTCGCGCAGTAGGTATAGAGCGTGACCAGCAGGGCGATCAGCAGCGGCCCGCCGAGCAGGAAATAGCAGAACGGCAAAAACAGCAGCGAGCCGTGATGGACGATCGTCGCGTGCAGCAGCATCACGAACGGCAGCGCGAACACGAAGTAGCCCAGCACCAGCAGCGACGCGAAGGTTTTTTGCAGCAGCGAGAAATCGAGCGGGTAGTACAGCGCGGCCATGACCAGCGGAATCAGCGCGATCGCCGCGCCGTGCAGCACGAACATGTCGCGCAGATGCAGTTGCGGGACGTACGGGAACGTGCCGGGCGCGAGCCAGAAGTACGCGCAAATCAGCAGCTGGGTGAAGCTCGCGATACGTAACAGATATGCAACGGGCAGCCAGCGCGCGCGCCGGATGAACGATGCGGCGAAGCCGATCATGCAGAGCGCGGCGGTGGCGACCAGCAGCGTGCCGCCCGGCATGCGGGCCGCGACGTCGATCGACAGCAGCGGCACGCGCGGTGCGTCGGGCGGATAGCCGATCACGATCACGTGAAGCGCCGGATCGATCTGGCGCGCGCCCCACGCCATGACCGCGCGCCAGTAGCGCCACGCCATCGGCAATCCGAACCACAGCGACGCGTACAGCGCGGGCGTCAGCAGCGCGATCGACGACAGCCAGCGCTGCGGGTGCGCGTGGGTGCGCAGCGAACGGTCGACGGGAGGACGGACGGGATGCGTCTGCATGGCGCCCGCCCGCTTACCAGCGATAGAAGACGCTGAGCTCGCCGCCGATTCGTGAGTAATACGGGTTGTGGTAGTACGCGAATTCGAGTTGCGTCCCCCACTTGCGCGTGACCCAGTAGCGCCATTTCGCGGTGATCTCGTGGCTGCGGAAATCCGCGATCTGCGAGCCCGAGCCGGTGACCTGATACGCCTCGCGGCCGACGCCGCCGCGCAGCACGATCACGCTCTTGCCGACTTCGCCGTAGGTGACGGCGCCATAGTAGGCGGGCGCCTTCACCGATCCGGGCGAATCGACCGTATAGTTCGCGCCCGCCTCGAAAATCCACTTCGGCAATGCGTACCAGATCACGCCGGCGTGATAGAGCTGGTCGCGGTGGCCGCTGCGGTTCCACGCGTAGCCGGCGCCGAGCGACACGACCAGCGAACGATCGGACAACAGCTTGCGGTTGATCGATACGTCGACGCGCGCACTCGGCAGGATCGTGCCTGACGTGGTGCCGGAAAAGCCGATCCCGCCGAACCAGTCGGGGCCGAGGTTCTGCACGTAGGTCAGCGCGCCGAGCTGCGTGTTCTCGCCGAAGCGGTGCAGTTGCGCCAGTTCGCCGAGCACGGTGCGACTGCCGTCCTGATAGACGCCGCGCAGGTGCACGCCGTACCAGTCGCCGTAGCCGTGCGTCAGATGTGCGCTCGAATAGCCGAGCGACAGCTCGGTGTGCGATTCCTGCGGCGCCTGCACATGGGTGACGACTGCATCGGGCAGCGGCGGCCGGTTCGTATCCTCGGGCGTGAACTCGGCGAGCGGCACGCCGTCCGGCAGGCCTTCGGCGTCGACGCGCACGAACATCGATTCGTCGCGCATCCGTGGCGTGATGACGGTCGCGGGCGGCGGCTGCACGGCGGGCGCGGCGGCGGCATCGTCCGGCTGCTCCGCCAGCGCCGCGGGCGCGCCGAAGGCGACGCCGCACAGCATCGCGAGGGTGGCAACCGGCACGCGCGGGCCGCGATGGCTGGGGCGATCGGACATGAGGCGCTCCTTAACGGGATGTGTGGAACCAGCCGCTGCGCCACGCGACGAGATCGCCATGCACGCAGGCATGATTGACGATCGATACGTCGCGCGCACACGCGCTGACCGGATGACCGGCGACGCCGATGCGCGCACCCGTCAGTCGCAGCAGGCCGCCGGCCGACACGACGCCGTCGATGCAGCTCGCGTGGGCGAGCAACACGTCGTCGCGCGCGAATACCGCGCCGTGCAGCAACGCGTGACGTTCGAGTTCGACGCGATGCGCCTTGACGCTGCCGCGCAGCACGCAGCCTTCGCCGAGGACGAGCGTTCCTTCGACGATCAGGTTGCCTTGCACGACCGTGTGCGCGGGCAGGCGAACGTTGCACGGCAGCAGGTAACGACCGTGCAGGAAGCGATGCGGCAGCGACGCGAAGTGGCGGGTGAGCGTGATCGCGCGGCGCGGAGCGGCCGGTATGTCCGCGGGCCGCGGGCCGGGCGCCGCGCCGAAGACGAGCGGCTCGCCATACAGGCACGCGAAGCCGCCGGCGCCGCGCAGGCGCACCGTGTCGCCGACCACGACGCCGCGCAGCACCGCATCGTCGACGTCGATCAGCGGCGCATGCGCGAGCGTGCCGATCGTCGCGCCGGCACGGATGTCGATGCGCTGGCCGGCGAACGCGTACGCGGCCCGCGCGCCGTCGTCGAGCGTGATCGAACGGTCGGCGTAGAGCACGTCGTCGCGATGCGCGTCGCGTGCGACATGGATCGTGTCCGCATGCTCGACGGCCAGTCCGAGCGTCTGCCACGGCGGCGCGCCGGATGCATCCGGCGGCGGCGTGCCGGCCACGTGCGCGCGCAGCGCGTCGTGCCAGCGCGCGGCGAGCAGCGCCTGGTCGACGAACGGCCCGTCGCCGATCGGCAGCGCCGCGACGTCGCTGCGCCGGATCAGTTCATGCAGCATCGGCAGGAACGGCAGCGTGAGCACGCCGGCCACCGGCACCATCACGTTGAAGGTCGTCATCGCTCATCGCTCCGGTTTCAACTGCCGGCGAAAACGCTCGGTCTTGTCCCACTTCAGTTCGCGGCGGAACGCCGCGTCGAGCGCGAGTCCCCACAGCGCGGAGACGACCGCCGCGATCGTCACGCAAAAGCCGACGACGTTGACCGGCACGAGCCGCAGCCGCGTCGCGCGGCCGTCGAGCCGCGCGGCGACGACGATCTCGAAGAACACGCCGAAGTTGCCGAAGGTGCTGAACGAGAACAGCGCGAACAGCGACAGCAGCAGGCCGAGCGCGGTCGAGTTGACGCCGTTGAACAGGTAGAGCGCGAGCGCGGCGCTCCACGCGATCGCGAGTAGCGCGGGCATCGTGAATACGCCGAGCAGCAGCGCGCCGTCGAGCCGGCAGCGGCGCGAGATCAGCGGGTTGCGCAGCACCGGAACCAGATAGCGCAGCATCGTCTGGTTGTGGCCCTTCGCCCAGCGCGTCAGTTGCCGCGCGCGGACGGCCCAGCGCTCCGGTACTTCCTCGTAACATTCGGCGTGGTTCAGATAGACCGTGCGCCAGTCGCTCAGCAGCAGGCGGTAGGTCATGTCGGTATCTTCGGCGAGCGTGTCGTCGCACCAGCCGCCCACGGCGTCGAGCGCGCCCTTGCGGATGCCGCCGACCGTGCCGCCGTACTGCGGCACCAGGTTCAGATTGTTGCGGGCTTGCTGGTTGACCTGATAGCCGCCCGCGCGCTCGAGATCGAGTAGCCGTGCGAGCAGGTTGCTGTCGGCGTTCTGCGGCACGACACGGCCCATCACCGCGCCGACTTCCGGGTCGAAGAACGGCGCGACCAGTTCCTTCAGCAGCCCCGGGCGCGGCAGGTAGTCGGCATCGAATACCACCATGATGTCGCCGCGGATGAAGCGCAGCGCATCCTTCAGCGCGGCTGCCTTGCCCGGCTTGCCGGTCTCGCGGTGAAACGGCTGAATCAGCTCGGGCGCGAGTGCGCGGACTTCGTCGATCAATGCGCGCGTGTTGTCGGTCGAGCGGTCGTTGACCGGAATGATCGTCAGCCGGTCGCGCGGGTAGGTCGTCGCCAGCAGCGCCATCAGGCAATCGACGATGACGGTTTCCTCGTTGTGGGCGGCGACGAAGACGGTGAGCCGCGGCCAGTCGCCGTGGGTCATCGTCCGGTAGGGCGCGTGTTGCGGCTTGAACAGGCGGTCGAGGCTGAATACGTAATGCCGGGCGGCATACGCGCACGTCAACAGCGTGAACAGCCACAGGTACGCGACGCACGGTATCAGCAGCAGCTCGGGATCGAATGCGACGCCCGGCGTGGCGGCGGGCGGCGGCTCGAGCGACGCGTCCGGATCGGGCGAGGCCGGCGCGACCAGCGCGATGCGCTCCATCGCGATCCCGGTGGTTGCGGCCGTTGCGGCGGGCACGCCGAACCGGGCCGGTTCGGCGATCGCCTGCGAGGCGGTGTCGCGCACGATCAGCGAGCACGCAAGCACGATCAGCAGCAGGATGCCTTGCTCGCAGAATGACGCCGCCCGCGTTTTCTTCATGTCCCCATCCCCGTGCCCGCAACGACGACCGATGAGAGCTGCAGGCGCTCCGTGGATCGCGCGGACGTCAATGGGAAACGATGGCGTGTTCGTCGCGGGGCGGTTGTCGGCTGCCCCGGACGGATGCGTCGCATCGTCTCCCGGCTTCGTTGCTTTGGCGTCCTCATCTGTCTGCTGCGATGCGCGTGCTTCGGGACGCACTGTCCGACATCAAGCAAGGGGTGAGCCATCTGCCGCGATGCCCCGCGCAGCAAGGAGGCCCGCGCGGGAAGCGGATGCGGCATGCGTGCAGCCGGCGTGTTTTGATTCACTGACGAATCAGCGTGCGCGCGTCGCATCCGACCCCGCACGGTCGGCCGCGCGGCTCGAGCGCGTCGCGCGGTGCCCGGACCGTCCCAGCTGCCGATGCCGCGTGGCCGGGTGCGGCTTGGCATGGCTGGCCGTCGCGTGTCGTTCGGCATGCACGCGTCGGCCCGCGATCGCTACGCGCGCTGCTTTCACATGAGACGAATGGACCGGACTCCGATGTATTCGCCAGTTTCGAATCCGCGTTACACATTCGCAACATTTCCCGCGCCCCGATTCGTGTGATTCAACGCGGCGTCGGATGTGGGCGAAATCCTGCGCGCGCCACGGCGGTCGACGCTCGCGTGCGCGCCGCGCACTGCACAGACGAAAGGGGCGAATCGAGGCGACGCAACGCGCGTCGAAAGGTCCGTGCGATTCGCTTCGTCACGAGGGCTCGACATGCATGCGCGATTCGTCGGACGACGTCGTCAGACGGATCGCGCGAGCGTCCGGCTGTTTATCGTTGCCGCGTCGATCCGGCGATGCGGGTGTCCGTAGCAGTTGTGAAACATTCCATGACGCACCGTTCGCGGGCAATGGCCGCGGAGCGAAGCGGGCCGCGACGCGAGCCGGCTGGTTTGAATATTGCTGGTGTGGGAGGACGTGACGCTCGACACAGCGAGGAACGACTCATGACGTGATTGATCCAGTGCAACGGGACGCCGGTAGTACGACGATTCGCGCGGCCTGGACCGCGCGGACGCGGCAGCGCGCTTGCCCCGCCACACCGCCGCAGGTCGATCGCGTGCGCGTACGGGATGCGCCGCCCGAATACATGCTTCGCGCCGCGTGCAGGATCGCCGGGCGCGAAGCGGCTAAACGAGGATAACGATGAAGAAGATCTTGCTTGTGTTCGGGACTCGGCCGGAGGCCATCAAGATGGCGCCGCTGGTGCGTGCGCTGAAGGCGCAGACGGATGTCGACGCCCGCGTGTGCGTGACCGCGCAGCATCGGCAAATGCTCGATCAGGTGCTGACGCTGTTCGACATCAAGCCCGACTACGATCTCAACCTGATGCGGCAAGGCCAGACGCTGACCGACGTGACGACCGGCATTCTTCATGCGATCGGGGTCGTCTTCGACGATTTTCGGCCGGACGTCGTGCTGGTCCACGGCGATACGACGACCACGCTCGCGGTGAGCCTGGCGGCGTTCTATCGCTATCTGCCGGTCGGTCACGTGGAGGCCGGCCTGCGCAGCGGCGACATCTGGTCGCCGTGGCCGGAGGAGCTGAATCGCCGCGTGACCGATGCGGTGTCGTCATGGCATTTCGCGCCGACCGGGCAGGCCCGCGACAACCTGCTGAGCGAGGGCGTGCCGGGCGGGGGCGTCTCGCTGACCGGCAATACCGTGATCGATGCGTTGCACGAGGTCAAGCGCATGCTGGATCGCACCGCCGCGCTGTCGGACAAGATCGCCGCGTACTTCCCGTTTCTCGAACCGTCGCGGCGCGTCGTGCTGATCACCGGCCATCGCCGCGAAAGTTTCGGGGAACCGTTCCGGCATTTCTGCGACGCGCTGTGCACGCTGGCGAACCGCTATCGCGATGCGCAGTTCGTCTATCCGCTGCACCTGAACCCGAACGTGCAGGAGCCGGCGCGCGCGCGGCTCGGCGGCGTGCCCAACATCTACCTGATCGAGCCGCAGGAATACCTGTCGTTCGTATTCCTGATGTCGCGCGCGCATTTCATCATCACGGATTCGGGCGGCATTCAGGAAGAAGGGCCGGCGCTCGGCAAGCCGGTGCTCGTCACGCGCGAGACGACCGAGCGGCCCGAGGCGATTCAGGCCGGCACCGCGCGGCTCGTCGGCACCGATCAGGACCGGATCGTGTGGGAAGCGTCGCGGCTGTTCGACAGCGAGAGCGCGTACGAGGAAATGTCGCGCGCGAGCAATCCATACGGCGACGGCCATGCGAGCGAGCGGATCGTCCACGCGCTGATGCGTACGCCCGGCGTGCCCACGAAGACGACCAGTTTCTCGATGGGCGCCGCGGAGATGCCGTTCAACGCGCTCACGCTCGGGTTGCAGGCGTTGCGCTCGCCGTGAGGAAGACCGTGCGGTAGTGCGTGGCGTCGCGTTCGGCGCAACCATCAAGCATCCGGTCCGGCCGTGAGGTCGGCCGGATGTTTGCCTATGTGCGACCCGGAACGCGCGCTCGCGATGCACGCTAAAGCCCCGTCGATGACACGCGCCATCCCCGGCCGTGCGTTCTCCCCGCTTGCCTGAAACGCCCGAATCGCCGCGAGCCGACGTCAAATCCGAAATGGTTCGATAATGCGGGCGGCGATCCATGCGGACGAGCGCCGGCCGGGCAAAGGCGAAAGGTTGCGCAGGCAACCGGCCGACGGCATCGTTCGCAGCATCGGCCCGACCGTGCGTGCACGCGACACGGTCGACGAAACGGCGCCACGCCTGCCTGATCGTTCGGAATGTGCGCCGCGCCGTTCGAATCCCCACTCGATGCCTGCCCGGCGGGCATCGCAACCAGGAGGTGAACGATGATCACGCTGACCGTCAACGGTAGCGAGCAGCACTTCGACGGCAATCCCGACATGCCGTTGCTCTGGTATCTGCGCGATGTGCTCGGCCACACCGGCACCAAGTTCGGCTGCGGGATGGCGCTGTGCGGTGCATGCACCGTGCATCTCGACGGCGTCGCGATCCGCGCGTGCATCACGCCGGTCGCGGCGGCGGCGTCCAGGCGCGTGACGACGATCGAGGGGCTGTCGACGGATCTCACGCACCCGCTGCAGCAGGCGTGGCAGGAACTGAACGTCGCGCAATGCGGCTACTGCCAGTCCGGGCAGATCATGCAGGCCGCGTCGCTGCTGAAGACGAATCCCCATCCGACCGATGCCGACATCGACGATGCGATGTCCGGCAACATCTGCCGCTGCGGCACCTATACGCGCATTCGCGCGGCGATCCGGCTGGCCGTGCGCCGCGGAGGTGACGCATGAGCACGCCCGAACTCTCCGTCGACAACGAAAGCCGTCGCGCGCTGCTGCTCGGCTTCGCATCGGGCGGGCTGCTGCTCGCGTTCGGCGTGCCGTCGCTCGCGCAGGCGGCCACGCCGGCGCAGCCGCCCGTCAGCGCGAATCCGCAGTATGGCGGCGCGGGGATGCCGCATGGCTTGCGCGACGATCCGAACCTGTTCGTTGCGATCGCACCGGACGGCACCGTCACGGTGACCTGCATCCGCTCCGAGATGGGCCAGGGCGTACGCACGAGCGTCGCGCTCGTGGTCGCCGACGAACTGGGCGCGGACTGGGCGCGCGTGAAGGTCGCGCAAGCGGTCGGCGACGAGCCGCGCTACGGCAACCAGAACACCGACGGTTCGCGCAGCCTGCGCCAGAGCTTCGCCGCGCTGCGCCGCGCGGGGGCGGCCGCGCGCACGATGCTCGCGCAGGCGGCCGCTGCCGTGTGGGGCGTCGACGTGCGCCAGGTGAAGGTGACGGTGCACGAGGTCGTCGACACGAAAACCGGACGCAAGCTCGGCTTCGGCGAACTGGCCGGGAAGGCGGCCGCGCTGCCGGTGCCCGATACGAAAAGCGTGGCGTTGAAGGCGCCGGCCGAATTCCGCTATATCGGCAAGGGCAAGACGGCGCTGATCGACGGACGCGACATCGTCGGCGGCCGCGCGCGGTACGGGATCGATACGCGCCTCGACGGCATGCTGTATGCGGTCGTTGCGCGGCCGCCGGCCTACGGCGACACGGTCGCGTCGTTCGATGCGTCGGCCGCCGAGAAGCTGCCGGGTGTCGTCAAGGTCGTACAACTGGCGTCGACGCCGCTGCCGTCCGGCTTCCAGCCGCTCGGCGGCGTGGCCGTCATTGCGCGCGATACGTGGACGGCGATCCAGGCACGCGCGCAGTTGAAGATCGACTGGAAGCGCGGGCCGCATGCGGGCTACGACTCGGCCGCGTATCGCAAGACGCTCGAAGCGGCCGCCGCGCAGCCGGGCGACGTGATCCGCAACGACGGCGATGCGGCGGCCGCACTCGCCGGCGCCGCGAAACGCGTGCGCGCGACGTACTACGTTCCGCATCTCGCGCACGCGACGATGGAGCCGCCCGCGGCCGTCGCGCGGGTAGCCGACGGCCGCTGCGACGTGTGGACCTGCACGCAGGCGCCGCAGACCACGCGCGACGAGATCGCGAAGGCGCTCGGCGTGCCGGCCGAGCGTGTGACGGTCAACGTGACGTTGCTCGGCGGCGGCTTCGGCCGCAAGTCGAAGCCCGATTACGTGGTGGAAGCCGCGCTGCTGTCGAAGGCGGTCGGCGCGCCCGTGAAGCTGACGTTCACGCGCGAGGACGACATCGCGCACGACTACTTCCACGCGGTGTCGCTCGAAGCGTTCGACGGCGGGATCGATGCGGCGGGGAAGGTGGTCGCGTGGCAGCATCGCACGGTCGCGCCGTCGATCCAGTCGACGTTCCGCGCCGGCGTCGTGCACGAGCAGCCGGGCGAGCTCGCGCAAGGCATCGCGGACCTGCCGTTCGCGATCCCGAACGTGCGGATCGAGAATCCGGCTGCGCAAGCGCATACGCGGATCGGCTGGTTTCGCTCGGTGTACAACATTCCGCATGCGTTCGGCATCCAGAGCTTCGTGTCGGAACTCGCGCATGCGGCCGGCCGCGATCCGAAGGATTTCCTGCTCGACCTGATCGGGCCCGCGCGGCGTTTCGAGCCGCACATCACGGTGAAAAACGTGAACTACGGCGAGGATCCCGCGCTGTATCCGGTTGATACGGGCCGGCTGCGGCGCGTGGTCGAGACGGTCGCGCGCGAAGCCGGCTGGGGGCGCAAGCTGTCGAAGGGGCACGGGCTCGGGATCGCCGCGCATCGCAGCTTCGTGTCGTACACGGCGGCGGTGTGCGAGGTGCAGGTCGATGCGGACGGCAGAATCTCGGTGCCGCGCGTCGACATCGCGATCGACTGCGGGCCGCAGGTCAATCCGGAGCGAGTGCGCTCGCAGCTCGAGGGGGCGGTGGTGATGGGGCTCGGCATCGCGCTGCACGGCGAGATCACGTTCAAGGACGGCCACCCCGAGCAGAGCAACTTCAACGGCTTCCAGGTGCTGCGGATGAACGAGGCGCCGCGCGACATCCGCGTGCATCTCGTCGCGCCGGACGACTACGCGACGCCGCTCGGCGGCGTCGGCGAACCGGGCCTGCCGCCCGTCGCGCCGGCGCTGACCAACGCGATCTTCGCGGCGACCGGCACGCGCATTCGCAGCCTGCCGATTGCGGATCAGCTTTCGAAGCCGCAGGCGGGTTGACGCGATAGCTGTCCCGCGCCGGGCCGCCTCGTGCGGCCCGGCCCACTTCCCGGATACGCATACTGGCTGGCGTGTGTATCGTTGTCGTTTGTGAACGACCGTGCTAAATTCCTGCCAGCACTTGGCGCCACCCAACCCTTCATTCGGCTGACACGGCCGGCACCTCGGGAGGCAGCACGATCAGCCTGTCGATGTCGCGACGCGATCTCGCGTTCTGACGATGTTGCCGATGCCGTAGGGCATCGCATATGCGTCGTGAACCGGCCACGGGGAGATGTCCCGCACACCGTACCGATGCCCGGCCACGCCGCGCAAGGAGACAGAAGCGCATGAAAGCCCTGTTGTGTACCGCATTCGGCCCGATCGACCGTTTGCGCATCGAGGACGTCGCGATTCCAGAACCGGCTGCCGGGCAAGTCCGGATCCAGGTGAAGGCGGCGTCGCTCAACTTCCCCGACGCGCTGATCGTCCAGGGGCTGTATCAGGTGAAACCGGCGCTGCCGTTTTCGCCGGGCGCCGAGTTTGCCGGCGTGATCGACGCGGTCGGCGACGGCGTCGCCGCGTGGCGGCCCGGCGATTCGGTGATGGCGTTTACCGGCCACGGCGGGTTCGCGCAGCAGTGCGTGGCCGACGCGCACCAGCTCGCCGCGCTGCCGCCGGGCATGACGTTCGAGCAGGGCGCCGCGCTCGTGCTTGCGTACGGTACGTCGCTGCATGCGTTGCAGCAGCGGGCGC
This sequence comes from Burkholderia sp. CpTa8-5, assembly GCF_017815045.1. Lineage (NCBI taxonomy): Bacteria > Pseudomonadati > Pseudomonadota > Betaproteobacteria > Burkholderiales > Burkholderiaceae > Burkholderia > Burkholderia sp. CpTa8-5. The sequence goes on along the minus strand of NZ_JAGIQD010000021.1, from coordinate 55,402 downwards.
GCCTGCAGGCGGGCGAGACGCTGCTCGTGCTCGGGGCGGCCGGCGGCGTCGGCATCGCCGCGATCGAGATCGCGAAAGCGCTCGGTGCGCGCGTGATCGCGGCGGCGTCGAGCGCGGACAAGCTCGCGCTGTGCCGCGAAGCGGGCGCCGACGAGACGATCGACTATGCGACCGAAGACCTGCGCCGCCGCGTCGACGAACTGACCGGCGGGCGCGGCGCCGACGTCGTCTACGATCCGGTGGGCGGCGCATACAGCGAGGCGGCGTTGCGTGCGACCGCATGGCGCGGCCGGTTCCTCGTGGTCGGCTTCGCGGCCGGCGAGATCCCGAAGCTCGCGCTGAACCTCGCGCTGCTGAAGGAGCGCGACATTCTCGGCGTGTTCTGGGGCGATGCGGTGCGTCGCGATCCGGCGCAGCATGCGGCGAACATGCGGCTGCTCGCCGAATGGTTCGCGGCCGGCAAGGTGCGGCCCACGATCACCGAACGCGTGTCGCTGGACGGCGCGGCCGATGCGATCGCGCGGATGGCGAACCGGCAGGTGAAGGGCAAGGTGGTGATTTTGCCGGATGCGTGATCCGGGTTCGCCGCGCGGCGATTCAACGCAGGCTGCGCGGCCTGTGCTTCACGAAAGCGGGCGCGGTGCGACCTGCTGTAAAGGCGTCGCGATTACGTAGTCGGGCGCACGAGGCCGAGCGGCGGTGAAACGACCGCCGGCCGGCCTTCGCCAGCGGCTTCAATCCTTCGGCAAACGCAGCGTGTCGAGCGCGTGCTGCGAAAACTCGACCCAGAACCGTTCGTTTGCGATCCCGGCCTGCAGCACCAGATGCTGCAGGCGCTTCGTGCGTGAATCGCCGTCCGCCGAATCGCCGTCCGCCAAAAAATCACGCGCCTCGATCTGCAAATACAAGTCCAGCTTTTCCTGATGCAGCGCGATGCGCCGCCGGATCTCGTGCTCGAGGCCGGCCGGCCCGAGCACGGCTTCCGCGCGCAGGCGCACCATCAACGCCTCGCGCAGCGGCGTCGGATCTTCCGGTTCGGCGATCCAGCGGCGCAATTCCTTCTTGCCGGCCGGCAGGATCCGGTACGCGCGCTTGCGGCCGCGGCCGGACTCGGCGGGCAGCGATTCGACCCAACCCATTTCCTCGAGACGCCCGAGTTCGCGATAGATCTGCTGATGCGTCGCCTGCCAGAAATAGCCGATCGAGCGATCGAAACGGTCGGCGAGCTCGGACCCCGAACCAGGGCGTTCGGCGAGGGCGGTGAGAAGCGCGTGAGGCAGGGACATGTCGGATCGAGGAAGGCTGCGCAATGAACCGAATCTTGCCATATCGGGGCCGCAGCACAAACGGCGCAGGTATGTTTATGCAACATGTTGCACAAACGAAGTCGACGCGCTACCATCCGTGCAACTTGTTGCATAAAAGATGGAGACGCCCCGATGACCTCCCGTTATCCGCATTTGACGACCCCGCTCGAACTCGGCTTCACGTCGCTCAGGAACCGCGTGTTGATGGGCTCGATGCACGTCGGCCTCGAGGAAGCGCCGAACGGCTTCGAGCGGATGGCCGCGTTCTATGCGGAGCGCGCACGGGGCGAGGCCGGCCTGATCGTCACGGGCGGATTCGCGCCGAACGAGCGCGGCCGTCCGGCGCCGGGCGGCGCGATGCTGACGACCGAAGCGGAAGCCGAACGTCACCGCGTCGTGACGCGTGCGGTGCACGCGGAAGGCGGCAGGATCGCGTTGCAGATCCTGCATTTCGGGCGCTACGCGTATCACCCGGCGCTTGCGGCGCCCAGCGCGCTGCAGGCGCCGATCAACCGGTTCACGCCGCATGCGTTGACGAGCGACGAGGTCGACGAGACGATCGCCGATTTCGTGCGATGCGCGGCGCTCGCGCAGCATGCGGGCTACGACGGCGTCGAGATCATGGGGTCCGAGGGCTACCTGATCAACGAATTCATCGCCGCGCGCACGAACCATCGCGACGATGCGTGGGGCGGCGCGTACGACAACCGCATTCGCTTCGCGGTCGAGATCGTGCGGCGCGTGCGCGAGCGTGTCGGCGCGAACTTCATCGTCATCTACCGGTTGTCGATGCTCGATCTCGTCGAAGGCGGCTCGACGCTCGACGAGGTGATCCGGCTCGCGCAGGCGATCGAGGCGGCCGGCGCGACGATCCTCAATACCGGCATCGGCTGGCACGAGGCGCGCATTCCGACCATCGCGACCAAGGTGCCGCGCGCAGCATACGCGTGGGTGACGCGGGAACTGATGGGCAAGGTCGGCATCCCGCTCGTCGCGACGAACCGGATCAATACGCCGGAAGTCGCCGAGCAACTGCTCGCCGACGGCTATTGCGACATGGTGTCGATGGCGCGGCCGTTCCTCGCCGATGCCGAGTTCGTCCGCAAGGCGCGGGAAGGGCGCGCGGACGAAATCAACACGTGCATCGGCTGCAACCAGGCATGCCTCGACCATACGTTCAGCGGCCGGATCACGTCGTGCCTCGTGAATCCGCGTGCGTGTCATGAAACCGAACTCGTGATCCAGCCGGCGCCGCGCCGCAAGCGGATCGCGGTGGTCGGCGCCGGGCCGGCGGGCCTCGGCTTCGCGGTCACGGCGGCCGAGCGCGGTCATGCGGTCACGCTATACGAAGCCGGCGCCGAGATCGGCGGCCAGTTCAATATCGCGAAGAAGGTGCCCGGCAAGGACGAGTTCAACGAGACGCTGCGCTATTTCCGCCGGCAGATCGAATTGCGCGGCATCGCGCTGCACGTCAATACGCGTGCGACCGCCGAGATGCTGTTGCAGGAAGCATTCGATGAAGTGGTGATCGCGACGGGCATCGTGCCGCGCACGCCGCCGATCGACGGCATCGGGCATCCGAAGGCGCTCGGCTATCTCGACGTGCTGCGCGACGACAAGGCGGTCGGTCGCAACGTCGCGATCGTCGGCGCGGGCGGCATCGGCTTCGACGTCGCCGAGTATCTCGTTCATCGCGACGGCGCCGGGCGTGTCGATGCGGACCGGTTCTTCAGCGAATGGGGCGTCGACCGGTCGTATGCGAATGCCGGCGGCCTGGGCCAAGCGCGGCCCGAACCGGCGGCGCGGCACGTGCATCTGCTGCAGCGCAAGGCCTCGAAGGTGGGCGACGGGCTCGGCAAGACCACCGGATGGATACACCGTACCGCGCTGAAGGCGCGCGGCGTCGGGATGTCGTCGTCGGTCACGTACCGGCGCATCGACGACGACGGCTTCCACGTGACGATCGACGGCGTCGACCGGACGTTGCCGGTGGACAACGTGGTGATCTGCGCGGGGCAGGAGCCGTCGCGCGAGCTGGCGGAGCAACTGCAGGCCGCCGGATGCCGCGTGCACCTGATCGGCGGCGCGGACGAGGCCGCCGAACTCGATGCGAAGCGCGCGATTCACCAGGGCACGACGCTGGCCGCGACCCTTTGATACCGATTCGTTTCTGTTCCGTCCCACCACGATGCTGGAGACTTCGATGACACATTCCCCGCTGCATCTTCATCCCGCCGTCGCGAAATCGCTCGACGCATGGCATGCGATGGTCGAACGCAAGGATTTCGGCGCGCTGGAATCGATCGTCCATCCGGACGCCGTGTTCCGCTCGCCGATGGCGTTCAAGTCGTACGGGCCGGCGCCCGCGCTGCTGATGGCGCTGCGCACGGTGATCACGATCCTCGAGAATTTCACGTATCACCGCCAGTTCGCGGCCGACGACGGCACGAGCGTCGTGCTGGAATTCGGCGCGACCATCGGCGACAAGGCGCTGAAGGGGATCGACATGATCCGCTTCGACGACGACGGGCGAATCGTCGAGTTCGAGGTGATGATCCGGCCGTTCAATGCACTGCAGGCGCTCGGCGCGGAAATGGGCGCGCGGCTCGGGCAGCAGTTGCCGGCGTTCAAGACCGGCGGTTGAGCGCGGTGGCGGCTAGCGTGCAACCGGCTTGCGGCCGCGTTGCGGCGCCTCGCGCGCGAGGGGGTGCGCAGCGTTGACGAGGCGCGCGGCAACGCAAGCTGTCAAAATCCTGACGGACCAAGTTGATATATTGTATCATCTGACGTTTTCGTCGCCGGTCGGCCGGCTGCCCGGGCCGCTCGCGTGCGACGACATTCAACGAAGATCGATACGACGTGACGAGAATCGGACCCACCCCGGCGCGCGGGGAGCGGCGCCATGCCGCGCCGCGCCGGCACGCGAGCGCCTGGCGCACGCGCGCGGCACGCAGTTGCACGACCCTGGTCGGCTGCGCGATCGCGACCACCGGCGCGCTGGCCGCCGAAGCCGTTGCATCGTCACCGGACGACCGGCACGCGCTGCCGGCGATCAACGTCACGGCTTCGTCCGCACCGACCGACCCGCTGACGCAACCGCTCGAAACCGGCTCGCGGCTCGGGCTCGCGAGCCTCGACACGCCCGCGAGCGTCGAAGCCGTCACGGCCGATACGATAGACGCACGCGGCGATCGCACGGTGCTCGATGCGGTCACGCGCACCGCCGGCTTCGCGAGCGCGATCGCGCCGGGCACCGGCGGCACCGCGTTGAGCGTGCGCGGCTTCAGCGGGCAGGAATCGGTGATGACGCTGCTCGACGGCGTGCGGCTGATGCCGGCGGCCGGCACGAGCACGTTTCCGTTCGACACGTGGTCGGTCGAGCGCATCGAGGTGTTGCGCGGCCCGGCATCGGTGTTGTACGGCGAAGGGGCGATCGGCGGGGTCGTAAACGTGGTGCCGAAGCGGCCGCAGCGCACGCGCGAGACGACGCTGCAGGCCGGCATCGGCCCCGACGGCGCGAAGCGCTTCGCGTTCGATACGACGGGCGCGCTCGGCCCGCGGCTGTCGTACCGTTTTTATGCGAGCGATGCGCGCGCGAACGGTCTCGCCGAGCGGGCCGATACGCATACGACGGCCATCGGCGGCGCGCTGACATTCGACGTGAGCCCACGACTCACGCTGACGCTCGACTACGACTACGGGCGCCAGATGCCCGCGACGTACTATGGCGTGCCCGCGCCGAACGGCGTGCTCGATTCGTCGCTGCGCAAGCTGAACTACACGGTCGGCGACGCGACGATTTCGTACTACGACCAGTGGACGCGCCTGTCGGCGCGCTACCGGCCCGCGTCCGGCGTGACGATCGACAATCAGCTCTACTACCTGACGTCGAACCGCCACTGGCGCAACGCGGAATCGTATGCGCTCGACGCGGCGACGGGGCGTGTCACGCGCGGCGACTATCTCGACATCGGCCACCATCAGCGGCAGATCGGCGATCGGCTGAGCGCGCGCATCGACGGGATGCTGTTCGGTCGCGCGAACCGTTTCGTCGTCGGCACGGAATTCAGCCGGATCACGTTCAGCGGCATCAACAATTCGCCGTACGGCGGCGAAACGACGGTACCGGCGCATGGCTTCGATCCCGGTATGTTCACGAGCCCCGACCCGACCGTGCCGCAGTTCGGCACGCGCGCGCGGCAGGTGGCGGTATTCGCGGAGAACCGGCTCGACGTGCTGCCGCGGCTCGCGTGGGTGAGCGGTCTGCGCTACGACCACATCGCGTTCAGCCGCGAGCAGGCGGCGACCGGCGCGGGTTTCGACAAGCGGTTCGCGAACGTCGGCTGGCGCACCGGTTTCGTGTTCGACGTCGCGCCGACGTTCAGCGCGTATGCGCAGTACACGACGGGCGCGGAGGGCGTCGGCTCGCTCGTGACGCTGTCCGCGTCGCAGGCGGGCTACCGGCTCGCGACCGGCGAACAGTGGGAAGCCGGGCTCAAGCAGACGCTGCTCGACGGTCGCGCGTACTGGACGTTCGCGGTATACGACATCACGAAGCGCAACCTGCTCGGCGCCGACCCGTTCAATCCGGCGCTGCGCCAGCAGGTCGGCCGGCAGTCGTCGCGCGGCGTCGAGCTGACCGGCGGCGCGCGGCTGCCGCACGGCTGGACGATCGATGCGAACGTCGCGCTGCTGCGCGCACGCTACGACGCCTTCAACCAGACGGTCGGCGGCGCGACGGTGTCGCGGGCCGGCAACGTGCCGTCCGGCGTGCCGCAACAGACGGCAAACCTGTGGCTCGGCTGGGCGTTCGCCGAGCGCTGGCACGCGAATGCGGGCGTGCGCTACGTCGGCGCGACGTACGGCGACGACGCGAATCGCGTGCAGGTGCCGTCGTACACGGTGTTCGATGCGTCGCTGCGCTGGCAGCCGACGTCGCGCACCGAGCTCGCGCTGTATCTGCGCAATCTCGCGAACCGCACGTACGCGGTGACGACGTCGAACGGCGGCGAACAATGGCTGCTCGGCCCGTCGCGCTCGGCGGAGCTCGTCGCGACGATGCGCTTCTAGGGCGAGACGAAGTGCGCTCCATCACCCACATGCTCGACATCGAACGCGTGAGCTGGTCTCCCGGCGGCGCGGTGGACGTGCTCGATTCGGTGACGCTGACGGTGGCCGAAGGCGAATTCGTCGGGCTGGTCGGCCCGAACGGCAGCGGCAAGACGAGCCTGCTGCGCTGCGTGTTCCGCTACGCGCGGCCCGACGCCGGCCGCGTCGCGCTCGATGCGCAGGACGTGTGGCGGATGCGGCCGCGCGCGGTCGCGCAGCGCATCGCGGTGCTGCAGCAGGAAACGCCGGACGATTTCGGGCTGACCGTCGACGAACTGGTCGGCATGGGCCGCACGCCGCACAAGCGGCCGTTCGATGCGGAGTCGGCCGACGATCGCCGGATCGTCGAAGCCGCGCTGCACGATGTCGGCCTCGTCGAGCGTCGCGCCCAGCGCTTCGCGTCGCTGTCGGGCGGCGAGAAACAGCGCGCGTTGCTGGCGCGTGCGCTCGCGCAACAGCCCGAACTGTTGCTGCTCGACGAACCGACCAACCATCTCGACCTGCGTCACCAGCTCGAACTGCTCGCGCGCGTGCGCCGCCTCGGCATCGCGACGCTCGCGACGATTCACGATCTCAATCTCGCGGCCGCATATTGCGACCGGCTTCATGTGCTCGCGCACGGCCGCGTCGTCGCGTCCGGCGCCCCGGACGACGTGCTGACCGAAGCGCTGCTGCGCGACGTGTTCGGCGTCGCCGCGCTCGTCGATCGCCATCCCGTCACGGGCCGCCCGCGCATCACGCCGCTTCATCCGGAATGACCGCCATGCCATTTGCTGATCTGTCCTCCGTCGTCCGCCGCCTGGTCGCCGCCGCCGTGCTCGGCGGCGCGGCCGTTCACGCGCTCGCCTATCCCGTCACCGTGCGCAGTTGCGATCGCGACGTGACGTTCGAACGCGCGCCGACGCGCGCGGTCAGCAACGACGTGAACCTCACCGAGATGATGCTCGCGCTCGGCCTGAAAGACCGGCTCGTCGGCTATACGGGCATCGGCGGCTGGAAGACGGGCACCGCGCGCGTGCGCGACGCATTGCGCGGCGTGCCCGAACTGGCGAGCCAGTATCCGTCGCTGGAAGTGCTGGCCGCTGCGCGCGCCGACTTCTATCTCGCGGGCTGGAACTACGGGATGCACGTCGGCGGGCCGGTGACGCCGGCGACGCTCGCACCGTTCGGCATCCGCACGTACGAACTGACCGAATCGTGTTCGCACGTGATGAAGCAGTCGGCCGCGTCGTTCGACGACGTGTTCCGCGACCTGACCAATCTCGGCCGGATCTTCGGCGTCGATGCGCGCGCCGCGCAGGTCGTCGCCGGGATGCGCGCGCGGCTGGCGGCGGTGTCGCGCGCGATCGGGCGGCCGGCGCCGCTGCGCGTGTTCGTGTACGACAGCGGCACCGACAAGCCGATGACGGCGGGCGGCCTCGCGATGCCGACCGCGCTGCTCGCGGCGGCGGGCGCGCGCAACGTGATGGACGATCTGCCGCGCAGCTGGACGCAGGTGAGCTGGGAAAGCGTGGTCGCGCGCGATCCGCAGGTGATCGTGATCGTCGACTATTCGGCGGTCACGGCCGCGCAGAAGCGGCAGTTCCTGTCGAGCCAGCCGGCGCTCGCGCGCGTGGCCGCGATCCGCGACCGGCGCTTCGTCGTGATTCCGTACGATGCGGCGACGCCGGGCCCCGAGAACGTCGCGGCCGTCGAGACGCTCGCCCGCGCGCTGTATCCGGCCGCATTCGCGGCAGCGGCACGATGAGCGTGCGCGGGCAGGCGGCGCGGCCCGGCATGCGCGTGGTGCTGCCGGGACTGGCCGCGCTGCTGATCGTGTCGATCGTCGCATCGGCCGCGTTCGGCCCCGCGCCGATCGCGATGCCGGCCGCGGTGCGGATCGTCGCCGCGCACGTCGCGTCGGCGGTCGGCGGCGGCGATGCGTTCGCGGCGGCCGCCGGCGACGACAGCATCGTATGGCTGATCCGGATGCCGCGTGCGCTGCTGGCCGCGATCGTCGGCGCGACGCTGGCGGCGGTCGGCGTCGCATTGCAGGCGGCGACCGCGAACCGCCTGGCCGATCCGCACCTGCTCGGCGTGAGCGCGGGCGCGATGCTCGGCGCGATCGCGGTCACGGTGGTGGCCGGCGCCGCGTTCGGCCCGTTCACGCTGTCGGCCGCCGCGTTCGCGGGCGCGCTTGCGGCGACCGCATGCGTGGTCGCGCTCGCTTACCGGAGCGGCCGGCTCGAATCGGACCGGCTGCTGCTCGCGGGCGTGTCGGTGTCGTTCATGATGGCCGCGTTCGGCAACCTGCTGCTGTATCTCGGCGATCAGCGCGCCGCGTCGTCGGTGCTGTTCTGGATGCTCGGCGGCGTCGGGCTCGCGCGCTGGGATCTGCTGCCGGTGCCGGCCGTGTGCGCGGTGCTTGCCGGCTGCGCGCTCCATGCGCGCCGGCGCGAACTGAATGCGCTGATGTCGGGCGACGTCGCCGCCGCGTCGCTCGGCGTGCCGAGCGCGCGGATGCGACGCGAGGTGTTCGTCGTCGCGTCGTTCGCGACGGGCGCGATGGTCGCGGTCAGCGGCGCGATCGGCTTCGTCGGACTCGTGACGCCGCATCTGTGCCGTCGCGTGGTCGGCGCCGAGCACGGCCGGCTGCTGCCGGTCGCCGCGCTGACGGGCGCGATCCTGCTCGTGTGGGCCGATGTCGCCGCGCGCACGCTCGCGGCGCCGGAGGATCTGCCGATCGGCATCGTGACCGCGCTGTTCGGCAGCCTGTTCTTCGTCGCGCTGCTGCGCCGGCGCTGACGACGCGCGGCCGGCGACGGCGGGCGGGGCCCGCCGCCCGTTTCATCAAAGCGGGACGACGCTAGTCATGCCGCTGCGGCGGCGCGTATCGGCGTGCCGGTTCGCGACGTGCTGCGCGACGTCGAAGAGGCTGTCCGGCAGCGCGCGCACGGGCAGCGTGATCACGAAGCGCGCGCCGCCGAGCGGCGAATCCTCGAGCCGCACGTCGCCGCCGTGCACCTGCGCGACGCGCCGCACGATCGCGAGCCCGAGCCCGAAGCCGCCGGTCTGCCGGTCGCGGCTCGAGTCGAGTCGCTGGAACGGCTCGAACACGCGGGCGCGCTCGGCGGGCGGAATGCCGGGGCCATCGTCATCGACGCTCAGCACGAGCGCGCCGGAGCGGTCGCGGGCGGCGGCCAGCACGACCTTGCGCGACGCATAGCGCGCGCCATTGCGGATCAGGTTCAGCAGCGCGCGGGCGACGAGCTTCGGATCGCAGACGTGGGCCGCGGGCGCGTCGAGCGTCGACACGTCGAGCGCGATGCCGCGATCAGCGATGTCGTCCGCGACGTTGCCGGCGACGCTGTCGATCAGCGCGTCGACGACGACCTCCATCGGCGCGAGCTCGCTTGCCCCCTGTTCGAGCCGGCCGATCGTCAGCAGCTCGGTGACGAGCTCGTCGAGTTCGCGCACGTCGCGCCGCAGCGCGTCGCGGCGCTCGCGCATCCGGCCCGTTTCGTCCGCGTCGGCGAGCAGCGCGAGCCCGAACTCCAGCCGGGCGAGCGGCGTTTTCAGTTCATGCGAGATGCCGTGCATCATTTCGCGCTGCTGCTTGATCGACGCCTCGATGCGTGCGGCCATGTCGTTGAACTGCTGCGACAGCTCGTAGATGTTCGACTTGCCCGACACCTTCACGCGTGTCGACAGCATCCCGGCGCCGAACGCGCGCGCGGCGTCCTGCAGCCGGCGAATGTCGCGCCAGTGATAGTGAATCCACAGCACCACCGCGAACAGCGTCGCGAGCGCGAGCAGCATGTACGCATAGATGCGGATGTCGAGATCCGGCGCCTCGATCGGGCGCGCATGCAGCACCGAACCGTCCGCGAGCGGCATGTAGTAATCCTTGCCGTTATAGCTGATCGCGATTTTGCCGGCATCGAGGTCGCGCAGCGGCGCGCCGCTCAATTGCGCACGCGCGTCGGCCACCGACATGAAGCCGAACCCTTCGCGGCCGTGCAGCGCCAATTCGCGCAAGGCGAGCTCGCGCTGCGCGCCAGGATGGCGTTCGAGGTAGTCGTTCAGCACGAACGAATAGGTCGTCAGCGAGTCGCGTTGCGCCTGCGCGCCGCGCTCGTAGAAGATCCGGTCGAACGACAGCTGGATGAACATGATCGACGCGCCGACGAACAGGATCACGACGAGGTACAACCGAAGCAACGGGCGCAGCATTTATTCGTCCCACGCAGAAGGGCTGAAGAGGTAGCCGCGACCCCAGATCGTCTTGATTTTGTGCGGCTCCGATGACGCATCCTCGAAGCGGCGGCGCAGCTTCGAGATGCCCGAATCGACCGAGCGGTCGAGTCCGTCGAATTCGATCCCGCGCAACTGCTTCAGGATGTCGTCGCGGCTCAGCACGGTGCCGGCCGCGCGCGCGAGAATCAGCAGCAGATTGAATTCGGCGGTTTTCAGTTCGACCGGCTCGCCGCGCCACGTGACGGTGCGGTTCGGCGGCGAAATGGCGAGCTCGCCGAATACGAGCGCGTCGGGCGCGGCCGCGGGCGCTTCCGCCGCGGCCGGCTGCGCGCGGCGCAACAGCGCGCGGGCGCGCGCGACGAGCACGCGCGGCTCGATCGGCTTGGTGACGTAATCGTCGGCGCCCGTCTCGAGCCCGGCGACCTGGTCGTACACGTCCGCCCGCGCGGTCAGGATCAGCACGGGGACGTTGGTGAACGCGCGGATGCGCCGGCAAACCTCCATGCCGTCGAGATTCGGCAGCATCAGATCGAGTATCACGAGGGCCGGCTGGTGCTCGCGCACTGCCGCGACGGCAAGGTCGCCGCGCCGCACGACCGTCACCGCGAATTCATAGCCGTCGAGGTATTCGCGCACGAGCTGCGCGAGGCGGTCGTCGTCCTCGATCAGCAGCACGCGGTATTTGAGTGGAACTTCGTTCATGGTCTCCTCGGACGCACGCGCCATCTCGCACCCGGCAGACCGATGCGCGGCGCGGCACGCGAATTCTATCCGGCGGATCGACCGCCGGGGCAGCGGGGCGACAATCGCGAACAATCGAACACAATTGGGCACACATTTGCCGCACATTCAGGACAGTCTCGGTGCGGGGCGGCACCTAGACTGCGGGCTTCGTCACTCATATCTCAATATTGTGCGCCCATCCCTTCGCCGCTACCGCTATTGCATGCCGCTCGCCGGCCTGACCCTCGCCGCCGCCGCCCACGCGGAAAACCAGTATTCGTTGTCGCTCGGCGGCGGCGTCGCACCGCGCTACCCGGGCAGCAAACAGTATCGCGGCGTCGTTGCGCCGTCGTTTTCCGCCACGTTCGGCAATGGCTTCTTCGTCGACAGCACGCAGGGCGCGGGCTACCGGCTGGACCTGCCGCATGGGGCGTTCGTGTCGGCGGCGGTGAACTACGACGCGGGCCGCGCGGACGAGAACCGCTTCGACCTGCCGGGCTCCGACTACCTGAAAGGCATGGGCCGGATTCCGGGCTCGGTGCTCGTCGGCGTGCGCGCCGGCGTGACGTTCTTCGACACGGCGGAGCTGAGCGTCACGATCGATACGCCGGTGACGCATACGTCGCGCGGCGTGTCGGGGCACGTGGATCTCGCGGTGCCGGTGCTCAAGACGTCGCAGCACGAGATCATCGTGACGGGCACCGTGCACGCGGGTTCGGGCCGCTACATGCAGACCTTCTACGGCGTGACCGATGCACAGTCGATGACCAGCCGGTTCCGGCCGTATTCGGCGAGCGGCGGGATCGACAATGCGTCGATGGCGGTTGCATGGAACTGGACGCTGTCGCGGCATTGGTCGGTGCTCGCGACCGGTGGCGTGACGCGGCTGCTCGGCCGCGCGGGCGACAGCCCGATCGTGCAGTCGCGCAGCAACTACTACGGCATCGCGGGCGTGACGTACAAGTTCTGAGCGGATTGCCGACGCGGGCCGGCGCGCGCGGCGCGCACACGATGCGTCGGCGTCGCGCCGTCGCCGCGAACCGCGTGCGGTAACATGCGGGCGGGTTCGGCGTCAGGCCGGCCTCCGACGCGGCGGCGCCGACGCGGCTCGGCCGGGTCGCAAAAGGCCGCCATGCGCGGGCCGGCTCCGGCAGGAAACGGCCGGCAGCGTGCGGAACCGATCACGCATGCGATGCCCGGTCGTGCACGAATGCCGCACATCGACCGCCGGGCCACGACACGGAGAAACCGATGAAGAACACGATCGCGATGCTCGTTGCACTCGTTGCGGGCGCAACCTTTACTGGATGTGCGGACATGGACACGAAGCACCGCAACGCCACCGCCGGTGGCGCGGCCAGGGCCCCGTTGCAGCCGGGCGCCGCGCAGGCATGCAAGGCGGACGCCGCGCCGGACGAAGCGCTGGTCGGCAAGAACGAGGCCGATGCGAGCGCGCTGCTCGACGGCTGCCTGTGGCGCGTGCTCGAGCGCGACGGCAAGTCGTTGCCGGGCACGATGGATTACCGGGAGGAGCGCCGCAATCTCGGCATTCGCGACGGGAAAGTGATCTGGGTGCGGCGCGGGTGACGGCGGTGTGACGATTCCGCCACCGGCGTCGTCGACGTCGCGCTATCTGCGCGCGTATTTCACGAAGCGCGGCACGGCCGCGCGCGAACTGCCGACGACCGCACGGAAACAATCGCCGCGATGCGCATGCGTTCGGACGTGCGTCACTTCGAGATGTACCACAGTGCGTCCGCGCTGGCGCGCGACGGCTGAGCGGCCGGTGCCTGAGCCGGCGCGGGCGGCGGCGTGTTCGACGTGATGGCCGTCGGCAGCGTGGCGGGAATATTCGCGGTCGACGGCGAGGCCGTCGCCGTGCCCGACGTCGACGGCGTATTCACGTACCACAGCGCATCGGCCGACGCGGTGCGTTTCGCTGGCGTATTGGCCGCCGTGTTCGTCGCCGCGTTCATTGCGGTTCCGGCCGACTTCTTCGATGCCGAGGCCGATGCCCCGGCCGTCGCCGTCCCCGCCTGCGCGGTCATGCCTGCGGCCGCCGCACTGCGCTGCGCCCGCGCTTCGAACGGCCCGAGCTGGAAGATCAACGTTTGCGCGGGACGCGTCACGACGGCATACGGAAACTGCAGCTCCCACGACATCAGCACGCGCCCGGCCGACGTCTCGGTGAAGATCGCCGGCACGTGCTTCATGTCGCTGAACTGCACGTAGACCCGCGCGCCGTCGTCGAACACCTGGGTCGGCTTGGCCTGGTCGGCGCCGGTGACCGTCCAGCCGAAGTTGTACGTGCCGGCCGGGCCGGCGGGGCCGCCCTGCGGCGCCGCAGGCGGCGAGCCCGGCGAGATCGTGCGGGCGCGCGTGACGGGCGGCGCCGACACGCTCAGGCTCGCGAACGGGTTGTACGTCTGTGCCTGTTGCGGCGGCGTAAAGGACGGTGGAAGGATGGGCATGGGAGTATCCGGCGAATCCGGCATGGTCCGGATTGCATCATAGACCTTGCGCGCATACGCGAGGCGCTTGTCGGGCGACGCGGAGTTGTACGCGCCGATCGCGTTCCAGTTGGGGCCGAGCTGGCGGATGTTCTGCGACAGGATCCACGCGCCGACATACGCGTTCGTGCAGGCATCGAACAGGCTTTCCCGCGTGATCCCTTCGCGCGCGAGCGTCGGCAGCCACGTGCTGTTGATCTGCATCAGCCCGATGTCGACCGTGCCGTTGGTATTCGTGTTCACCGCGTTCGGATTCATCCCCGACTCGACCTGCGCGATGCCGCGCATCAGCGCGACGCTCACGTGCTGGAACGCGGCCGCGTCGTCCAGGCAATCGGCCCGTGCGACGCCGGAGAGCGCGCACGACAGCGCGATCGTCGAGGCGAGGGTCAGCGTGTGGCGGCTGAGCGGGCGAGTGGTATGACGCGACATGGCAGGATGGGGCGGAATCCGACCGCCCGGTGCAAGGAAATTACGCAGACGCGAAGTGTGCCATAGCAGGCGGGCAAATGGCTCGCGTCAAACTTTCCTTTGCATTTGCCCGTGCGTGCGCCGCGCATTTTTATCGCGCCGGATCACGGCCCCACGTGCTACGGGATCGGTAAAAATGGCCGAGATTGGTGCGAATGCAGGTGCTATGGCGACGACCCGAAAGCTGACGTATTACGTCACTCGAGCGGCGAAGCTGGCGATAAGCGGAGCGAAAGGGAAAATTCCCCGGCAGCGATTGGCGGGGCGAAAGAAAACGATAAAAAATCGGCGGCCGAAGCCGCCGTCTGCGCAATGCGAATTCGACCTGCCGCGCGGCGCGCGGCAAGCCATCCGCCGGTATCGCCGTCAGAAACGGTGGCGCAGCCCGAGGTTGACCATCGTCTGCGAACTCGTGCCCGCGTAACCGTACGAACCGATCGACGCCTGCGCGGCCATCGAGCCGCCGTTGCCGTCGCCGGTCTGGCCGCTCGCGTGCTGGTACGCGGCGGTCAGGTAGACGTCGGTGCGCTTGGACAGGTTGTAGTCGGCGCCGGCCGATACCTGGTGATAGGTCGCCGACGTGTCGCCGCCCGAGCGCGTGTAGCTGTAGCCGACGCCGACGAGCAGCGCGTTCGTCGCCTGGTAGTTCACGAAGCCTTGCCCCGTGTTGTAGTGCTCGTTCGAACCGAACACGGAGCTTGCGTCGCGGCGGTACTGCGCGTTGCTGTAGCCGACGCCGAACGTGAACGGGCCGGCGACGTACTGGCCCGCGATGCGTGCGATGCCGAACGCGTGCGCGCTCGCATAGCCGCTGTTGATCGGGCCGTCGAACGTGCCGTCCGACGAGCTGGTCCAGCCGTTGCGCACGCCGTTCGACGCGGGGCTGTTGGTCGCGTGGAAGTAGCCGCCCGCGACGCTGAACGGCCCGTTGTTGTACGACACGGCGGCCGAGTAAGACAGCGCGGCGCCGGTGCTGCCGGCGATGCCGCCGAACGAATACATCGCCGCGAACTGCAGGCCCGCATAGACGGCCGACGTGTACTTGACCGCGTTGTCGACGCGGAAGCTGTTGTCGTAGTTGTCGACGTCGCCCGGCGTCGCGAACGCGCTGCCCAGATAGTTGTCGGCGGTGATGCCCTGCACGAGATCGACGAGCGGGTCGTACTGGCGGCCGAACGTGAGCGTGCCGTAGCGGTCGCTCGTCAGGCCGACGAAGGCCTGACGACCGAACAGGCGGCCGCCCTGGCCTTGCCGGCCGTTGCTCGGGTCGAAGCCGTTCTCCAACTGGAACAGCGCCTTGAGCCCGCCGCCGAGATCCTCGGTGCCTTTCACGCCCCAGCGGCTGCCGGCGAGATTGCCCGCGCTGCTGTTGCCGAGCATCCACGCGTTGTCCTTGCCTTGGGCATGGTTCACATAGGTGATCGACGTGTCGATCACGCCATACAGCGTGACGCTCGACTGCGCATGCGCGACGGACGTCGCCGCGAACGACGCGATGGCGAACATTGAGAGGGCCGTGCGTTTCATCAGTTGCTCCGAGAAACCCCGTCCTTCAGGACGGGGAGGAAAGGATTGCTGTTGACAGGCAGCTTTTCCCAGGGGTTAGGATCACCTGCATGATCCTTGTCTACCGCTACCGGGTGAAATCGCTCAACGGACTGCTCAACAAGCAGAGCCGTGCGGTGAACTACGTCTGGAACTTCTGCAACGACACGCAGAAGCACGCGCTCAACTGGGGCAAGAAGTGGCCTACAGGATTCGACTTGAATGTGCTCACGACCGGCAGCAGCAAGGAACTCGGTATTCACTCCGGCACGGTCAACGCAACATGCGAGCAATATGCGAAGTCGCGCAACCAGCACCGTCGGCCGTACCTGCGCTATCGCGGCAGGAAGTCGCTCGGCTGGGTGCCGCTGAAGGGCCGAGACCTGAAGCGCGAGGGCGACGCGTTTCGTTTCGCCGGCAACACCTTTCGCGTGTTCAACAGCCGACCGCTTCCCGAAGGCAAGATCAAGGACGGGAGCAACTTTGCGCAGGATGCGCGCGGCAACTGGTTTCTCAACATCGTGATCGAGATGCCCGACGTGCAGGCCCGCCCGATTCGTTCCGGTGTGGGTATCGATCTCGGCCTGAAAGACTTCGCCACACTTTCGACCGGCGAGAAACTGCCCAATGGCCAGTTCGGTCGACGAGCGGCGGAAAAGCTGGCGAAAGCGCAGCGGGCGCGAAAGCACAGGCGGCATATCGCGAAGCTGCACGCGAAGGCGGCGAATGCCCGCGCCGACTTCCAGCACAAGCTCGCGCTCGATCTGGTGCAGCGCTTCGATTACATCGCGGTTGGCAACGTGTCGGCTGTCAAACTCGCCAGAACCAGGATGGCGAAAAGCGTCTACGACGCATCCTGGTCGTCCTTCCGGAACAAGCTCCGCTACAAAGCGATCGCGCACGGAGCCACGTTCGAGGAAGTCGACGAAAGCGGTTCGACCCAGTCCTGTTCGGCGTGCGGGTCGCAAGCCAGCACGACGCGGCCGAAAGGTATCGCGGGACTGAGAATAAGAGAATGGGCCTGCAGTGACTGTGGTGTCGAGCATGATCGAGATATCAACGCTGCGCTGAACATTCTCCGATGCGGACGTGCATCGCCAGGTGTGGGAATCCTCCGCCTTTAGGCTGGCGTAGGAGGACGTCAATTCATCTCCTTTGCGCATAGGTGTGGGTTCGTGATCCGGAAGAGCAGGAGACTACAGAGCCGCACTGAACGGCAAAAGTGGAATTCTTCGTTGTGGCCTGATGTAGACAGCGATGTTTCCCGGAATTCACCGTTGAGGGATCAGGATTATTGATAAGCGCGTATCAATGGGCTGCCATTCCACCGGTTTTTCAGTGGGCTTTGCGCATGTCGTGATAATTCGGCGTGTTTTGCGGGTGAACTACCGCGATCTCGATATTGTTTTCGATCCGTCAAATCGTTATTTAACGAATTGAATCGGCTGCGCTGAAATGAATGTGATAAATGCGCGTCGCGCGTGAGCGATGACGGCCTCGTCTCGCCACGTCACGAACCGTCGGTGCGTCGTAGCCGCCGCACGTTGAAACTCGGGCCGCGAACTCGCCTTGGCTCGTCAACGCGCCGCATCCGATCGCGGCCGGGCTGCCGGCCGGCACGACGAATGCGTACGGCAAGCAGGCGCCGATGAGCCGTGGCAAGCCGGGGCTCGGCGCGATCACGATCGCGACCGTGTACGGTCAACCCGACAACGCCGCGATCTTCGCGTACGAGAAAGGCGTGACGATGGACTACGAAACGCTCGCGCCCGCGCGCCGCCGCGACGCCGCCTCGATCAGTTGCGCCAGCGCTTGCGCGGGCTCCGACATCGTGCGCCGCGCACGATGCACGAGCCCGATGTCGCGATGAAACGTGTGATGCCCGAGGTCGATCGCGCGCACGCCGGCCGGCCAGCGGCGATACACGGCGGTCTGCGGCACGATCGCGACGCCGACGCCGTTCTCGACCAGCTTGACGATCGCGTCGAGCTCGTCGAGTTCGCAGGTGTCGCGCACCGCGATGTGCATCTTGCGCAGAAAGCGGTCGACCTGGCGGCCGCCGAACGACGCGCGGTCGTAGCGCACGAACGGTTCGTTCGCGAGCAGCGCGGCCCAGTCCTTGCCCTTCACGCCGCGCGGCACGATCAGCCGGAACGGTTCCTGTGCGAGCGTGGTCCAGTGCAGGTCGCTCTGCAGCGCAAAAGGCGGCCGGATGATCGCGGCCATGTCGATTTCGCCCGCGTCGACGCGGTTGACCAGCTCGATCGACAGCCCGGGTATCACGCGCGTGCGGCACCCCGGATGGCGGCGATGGAAATCGGCCAGCGCGGCCGGCAGCAGCGCGCTCTGCACCGATGCGATCGCGCCGATCGTCACGCGCACGGCGGCGGGCGAGCCGGGCGCGGCCGTGCTCAGGTTCTCGTACAGGCCGATCAGCGCCTGCGCCTGGTCGAGCACGTGATGGCCCCGCTCGTTGAGCCGCGCCGATCGCCCTTGCCGGTCGAACAGCGCGAAGCCGAGCTCGGCTTCGAGGCGCTGCATCTGTGCGCTGACGGCCGCCTGCGTGAGCCCGATACGGTTGCCGGCCGCGGCAAAGGTGCCTTCGCGGGCGACGGCGACGAGGGTTTTCAGTTCGCGGATCATTCATCAATTCCGTTTGTGAATCAGCCAATTTTATATTGATTTAATTTTTGCTCGGCGTTGTCTACCATGGTGCCGTCCTCGCGCCACGCGAGCGTTTCTTCACGAGGCCATCATCCATCATGAGTCTTTCCCCGTTTCACCTGGCGATTCCCGTCTACGACCTGCCGGCCGCGCGCGATTTCTACGGCCGCGTGTTCGGGCTGGAAGAGGGGCGTTCGAGTGCGCAGTGGGTCGACTTCAACTTTTACGGGCATCAGCTCGTGATCCACGAGCATCCGAAAACCGCGTCGCAGGAAGGCGCGCATACGAATGCGGTCGACGG
The DNA here is from genome assembly GCF_017815045.1 of Burkholderia sp. CpTa8-5. Classification (NCBI taxonomy): domain Bacteria; kingdom Pseudomonadati; phylum Pseudomonadota; class Betaproteobacteria; order Burkholderiales; family Burkholderiaceae; genus Burkholderia; species Burkholderia sp. CpTa8-5. The sequence continues at coordinate 36,536 of NZ_JAGIQD010000021.1, read as the reverse complement.
TCACGACGTACCGGTGCCGCATTTCGGAATCGTGCTCGACTGGGCGAGCTGGGAAGCGCTGGCCGAGCGGCTGCGCGGGTTCGGCGTGACTTTCGTGATCGAGCCGTACGTGCGGTTCCAGGGGCAGGTCGGCGAACAGGCGACGATGTTCCTGTTCGATCCGTGCGGCAATGCGCTCGAATTCAAGGCGTTCCGCGACATCGGCCAGCTGTTCGCGAAGTGACCGGCCGGGGCGCCAGCGCCGATTGACGCTGGGTGCGAGAATGCGGCATTCAGCCCGACCGCGCGCAGGTGCGACGGCCGGCGCCGCGCCGCACGGCATCCGTCCGTGCGCGCCGTTCTCCAAGGAACCCGTATGGACAGTCACATCGCGCCGGTGGCGCTGAACAAGGCCTACCGTCTGCTCAATCACGGCCCGACCGTGCTCGTGTCGGCCCGCCACGACGGCGTCGACAACGTGATGGCCGCCGCGTGGGCGTGCGCGCTCGATTTCCTGCCGCCGAAGCTGACGGTCGTGCTCGACAAATCCGCGAAGACGCGCGAGCTCGTCGAGCGCAGCGGCACGTTCGTGATCCAGGTGCCGACGGCCGCGCAATTGCAGCTTACGCACGCGGTCGGCAGCCACAGCCTCGCGCAGCGGCCCGACAAGCTGCGCGAAGCGGGCGTCACGCTGTTCGACGTCGACGGTCACGACTTGCCGTTCGTCGCCGGCTGCTCGGGCTGGCTCGCGTGCCGGCTGATTCCGGAACCGCACAACCAGCAGACCTACGACCTGTTCATCGGCGAGGTGATCGGCGCATGGTCGGACACGCGCGTGTTTCGCGACGGCCACTGGTATTTCGAATCGGCCGATCCCGCGTTGCGCAGCCTGCACTACATCGCGGGCGGCAATTTCTATGCGATCGGCGAATCGCTGCACGTCGATCCGGACGCGCAGTAAGCGCCGCACGCCCTTTCCCGAATCGGGCGCGCTTCATGCGCGCTTTTTCAATTCCGCCAGCATGAGGTCGACGAACGCCTGCGCGACGCGCGGCAGCGTGCGCCCGCGCTTCGCGACGAGCGCGATCGGCCGCACGAACGCGGGATCGTCGATCGGCTTCGCGACCAGTTCGGGCTCGGCGCGCACCTCGCGGGCGGTCGCGGGCAGGATCGTCACGCCGAGGCCGCCGCGCACCATCGCGACGGCCGTCATCATGTAGGTCGGCTCGCACGCGATGTCGGGCGTGCAGCCGGCCGCGTCCAGCGCGGCATCGACGACGCTGCGCACGCTCGTGCCCTGCGCGGTGAGCACGAGCGGCACGCCGGCGACGTCGGCGGTGGTGACGCGGCGCTTGCGCGCGAGCGGATGATCCTGCGGGCACACGGCGACGAGCCGGTCGGCGCCCGCATACAGCACCTCCAGCGACGCATCGAACGTATCGCCGCCGGTCAGCCCGAGATCGGCATCCTCGTTGCGCACCAGCGCGGTGACGAGGCTCGCGACGCCGTCGCGGATCTCGAAGCCCGCGCGCGGCACGTCGCGCCGGAACGACTGGATCAGCTCCGGCAGCACACTCGACGCGAAGGTCGGCAGGCACGCGAGCCGCACCGTGCCGCTCGCGCCTTCGCCGAGCGCACGCGCATCGCGCAGCACGCGCTCCATGTCGTCGAGCGAGCGCTGCAACAGCGGCAGCAGTTCGCGCCCGGTCTGCGTGAGCGCGACGCTGCGGCTGTTGCGGTCGAACAGGCGCGCGCCGACGATGTCCTCGAGCCGGCGGATCTGCACGGTCAGCGCCGGCTGCGACAGGTGCAGCCGTGCGGCCGCGCGCGTGAAGTTGCCGGCGTGCGCGACGGTGACGAACGCGCGAATGTCGCGAAGATTCAGATCCATAACGGTTCGTGATTGCTGCGATCAAATCATTTCAATTGTGCTATCGCTGCGCCGACCTTACGCTCGTCTCCCACAAAAGACAAGGTAGGAGACACGGATGCTGCCGTTACTCGGGCTGGGCACGATCGTCGTGCTGCTGGCCGCCATTCTGTCGAAGCGGATGTCGCCGCTCGTCGCGCTGATCATCGTGCCGATCGCCGCGTCGCTGATCGGCGGCTTCGGGCTGCACACCAGCAAGTTCGTCATCGACGGGCTGAAGGGGCTCGCGCCCGTCGTCGGGATGTTCGTGTTCGCGATCCTGTACTTCGGGACGATCACCGACGCCGGCACGCTCGACCCGATCATCGACCGGATCCTGCGCGCGGTCGGCACGCGGCCCACGCGCATCGTGATGGGCACGACGCTGCTCGCGTTGCTGATCCACCTCGACGGCTCGGGCGCCGTGTGCTTTCTCGTGACGATTCCTGCGGTGCTGCCGCTGTACGACCGGCTGAAGATGGACCGCCGCGTGCTGGCCGCTGCGGTATCGATGGCCGCGGGCATCAACTTCCTGCCGTGGACGGGGCCGATGATCCGCGCGTCCGCGTCGCTGCACCTGCCGGTGTCGGCGCTGTTCAATCCGCTGATTCCGGTGCAGGCGATCGGGCTCGTGTTCGTGTTCGGCGTCGCGTACTGGCTCGGGCGGCGCGAGGAGAAGCGGCTCGGCCTGTCGCGCGACGATGCGTCGATCCCGCTGCCCCGGCGCGAACTGACGCCCGACGAGCAGGCGCTGCGCCGGCCGCACCTGTTCTGGTTCAACCTCGTGCTGACGCTCGTCGTGCTCGGCACGATGGTCGTGATGGGCGAGAAGATTCCGCCCGCGATCATGTTCATGGTCGGGCTGTGCATCGCGCTGATGGTGAATTACCCCGACGTCGACATGCAGAGGAAGCGCATCGACGCGCATGCGCGTGCCGCGCTGATGATGGCCGGCATCCTGCTCGCGGCTGGCGTGTTCACCGGGATCATGCAGGGCAGCGGGATGCTGAAGGCGATGGCGCAGGCGGCGGTCGGCTTCGTGCCGCCGTCGATGGCAGGCCATATCCCAGTCGCGCTCGGCCTCGCGTCGATGCCGCTCAGCATGCTGTTCGATCCCGATTCGTTCTACTTCGGCGTGCTGCCCGTGATCGCGGAAGTGGCCGGCCAGCTCGGCGTGCCGGCCCTGCAGGTCGGACAGGCGGCCCTGCTCGGCCAGATGACGACGGGCTTTCCGGTCAGCCCGCTCACGCCAGCGACGTTTCTCGTCGTCGGGCTGTGCGGAATCGAGCTGGCCGAGCATCAGAAATTCACGTTTCCGCTGCTGTTCGGCGCGTCGATCGTGATGACGATCGCGTGCGTCGTGCTCGGCGTTTTTTGATATTTGCCGGCGATGCGTTCGCCGGACGACGGTACGGACATGACAGCAAAGCCATCACACGAACGGCGCGTGCGCATCGGCGCGGGCGCCGGCTACTCGGGCGACCGGATCGAGCCCGCGGTCGAGCTGGCCGAACACGGGCGGCTCGACTATCTGGTCTTCGAATGCCTGGCCGAGCGCACGATCGCGATCGCGCAGCAGGCGCGCCGCAAGGATCCAGCGCTCGGCTACGATCCGCTGCTCGACGCGCGGATGCACGCGGTGCTGCCGATTGCGGCGGCGAAGCGCGTGCGCATCGTGTCGAACATGGGTGCGGCGAACCCGCGCGCGGCCGCGCGGCGTACCGCGCAGATCGCGCAGTCGCTCGGCATCGCGGGGCTGAAAGTCGCGGCGGTCGAAGGCGACGACGTGCTCGACGTCGTGCTGCGCGGCGCGTTCCGCTTCGAGGAATCGGGCGACGACGTCGCCGCGTATCGCGACCGCATCGTGTCCGCGAACGCGTATCTCGGCGCCGCGCCGATCGTCGACGCGCTCGCGGCCGGCGCGGACGTCGTGATGACCGGGCGCGTCGCCGATCCGTCGCTGTTCGCCGCGCCGCTGATCCATGCGTTCGGCTGGCGGATGGACGACTGGGACGCGCTGGGGGCGGCGACCGTCGTCGGCCATCTGCTCGAATGCGCGGGGCAGGTGACGGGCGGCTATTTCGCGGATCCCGGCTACAAGGACGTGCCGAATCTGGCGCGGCTCGGCTTCCCGATCGGCGAGGTCGCGGCCGACGGCACGGTCGTGATCACCAAGGTGCCGCACGCGGGCGGCCGCGTGAGCGCGGCGAGCTGCAAGGAACAGCTGCTCTACGAGATTCACGACCCGGCGCGGTATCTGCAGCCGGACGTCGTGGCGGATTTCACGCGCGTGGCGGTCGCCGAGGAAGCGGCCGATCGCGTGCGCGTGACGGGCGGGCGCGGCACCGCGCGGCCCGATACGCTGAAGGTATCGGTCGCGTATGTCGACGGCTGGATCGGCGAAGGCCAGATCTCGTACGGCGGACCGGGCGCGCTCGCGCGTGCGCGTCTCGCGCTCGACATCGTGCGCGACCGGCTCGCGCTGACCGACGTCGCGGCGAGCGAGCTGCGCTTCGACCTGATCGGCGTCGACGCGCTGTATGGCGACGCGACGCCGGCCGTGCGCGGCGAGCCGGCCGAGGTGCGCGTGCGGGTGGCCGGCCGCGCGGCGAACGCCGCCGAAGCCGCGCGGATCGGCAACGAAGTCGAGACGCTCTATACGAACGGGCCGGCCGGCGGCGGCGGCGCGTTCAAGTCGACGCGCGAGGTGATCGCGGTGCAGTCGGTGCTGCTGCCGCGCGCGGCCGTGACGCCGTCGTTTTCATTCGTGGAGGCCTGATGCAACTGCGTGAACTCGCGCATGCGCGCACCGGTGACAAGGGCAATACGCTGAACGTGTCGGTCATCTGCCGCGATCCGCGTCATTACGACCATCTGCGCACGCATCTGGATGCGCAAGCGGTGAAGAGATGGCTCGCGGGCATCGTGCACGGCGACGTCGTGCGCTACGAGTTGCCGGCGCTCGGCGCGTTCAACTTCGTGCTGCGCGATGCGCTCGGCGGCGGGGTGACGCGCTCGCTCGCGCTCGACGCGCACGGCAAGTCGGTCAGTTCGGCGCTGCTGGCGATCGAGGTGCCCGAGCCGGCGTGACGCAGGTGTCGCGGCCGGCGAACTGGACGATGTCGAGCTTCAGTTTCATGGGCGGTGTCGGTGGATGAGGTCCGTCGCGCATGCGTGTACGCTACGGCCTCGCGGGTCGATTCCCGCGCGTACCGAACGGAGCCTGAAGTGAACGACAAGATCGTAACGCCGACCGGCGTGAATGGCGAGACCGGGTGGCGCAGCCGGCGCGCGGCCGTCGCCGTGCGCGTCGCGCTCGCGTGTGTGGGTGCGCTGGTCGTGCAGGCCACCGCCGCCGCCGCGCCGACGGCGTCGTGCAACCAACGACTGACGGCACTGATCGTACCTGCGCTGCAGCAGACCGCGTTCGCCCGGCGCGACATCCATGCCGCGGTGGACGAGCGCAACGGCGACGTCTACCGGATCCGCCTGTTCACGACGCCCGACCATCCGGGCACGCCGAATCGCGAAGCGACGGTCGGCTGGGTGATGCTCGATACGCGGACGATGCAGGTGCTCGACGTCACACGCGATCCCGACCGGCCGGACGTGCTGAAGATTGACCGGGGCGCGCTGTCGCGTTTCGTGTCGACGTGCGCGGTATCGGTCGCGCCGGTACACAGTGCCATCGATTGCGATGCGCTGAACCGCCGTGCTCAGACGCAAGGAGATTACGTGATGGGCAGCGATGCAGGGCGCGTCGTCATCGGCAACGGGCGGCTGCCGTTCTTTTCCGCACCGGACGATGCATGCAGGATCGACGGGCTGTTCATCGTCGAGCACGACCACGTCGATGCGCGGACCGAGTACGGCCGCTTCACGTCGGTCGTCTACCTGAATCCGCGTACACGCGGCATCGCCGAAGGGTGGGTGCGCACCGCGCGGCTGAAGCCGGACGGCACCGGCATCGCGCCGCGGCAACCTTGATCCGTCGAGTCTGCAACAATCCGCCACACACCAGTCCGAACCGATTTCGTCATGACCATCCAGAACTGGAACCGACGTCTGAAGCCGCTCGCCGCCCTTGGCGCGTTCACGGCACTCGCGGCGCTCGCCGCGCTGTCGCCCGTTCATGCCGCCGAGCCGGCCCAACCCGACCGTCAACTGAAAACCTTCATCCACGACACGTACGGCGACTGGCGTGCGGACCGCAAGGGCTGGCAGGCGGAAGAGGGCGATTTCATCCATTCGCCGTGCGGCGTGCTGCGCGTGGCGACCGCGGACGGCCCGCGCATGCTGCTCGCGATGTGCGGCGAGACCGACGCGGCGGTGCAGAACGGGATGCCGGGCATGGATTCGGATGCGACGCCGGGCGCGATCGACCTGTACGTGCTGAAGCCTTCGCCGGACGGCAGGACGCTCGAGCCGGTCGCGAAGAAAACGGAGATCGCATCGGGCGAGCGCGGCGAACCGGGCACGGTGCGCATCGAGCGGCTCGGGCCGCACCTGTTCGGGTTCGTGATCGGCGAAAGCGATACGCGGCAGGGCTACACGCAACGCTTTCGTTCGATCTGGCTGCCGTACGGCAACGCGCTGGTGCATGCGGCGGCGCGCATCGACGAGGCGCTCGACAATGCCGAGTCGACGGAATGCGCGCATGCTCGCGCGCGTTGCGAGGAACGCCGCTTCGAGATCGCGCCGGACACGACCGGCTCGGGCGACGTCTACCCGCTGACGGTCACGGAAACGGGCACGCGCGGCGACAAGGCGATCCACGCACGCTACACGGTGAAGTTCGACGCCGCGCGCGGCCGCTACGTCGTGCCGAAGGCGCTGCGCGACGGATACTGATCCGCCGCGCGGGAACGGGCGGCATGGCGCCGCCCGCGCATCACACGTACAGGTAGCGCACCAGGTGGAAGAACACCGGCGCGGCGAAGCAGATCGAATCGACGCGATCGAGCATCCCGCCGTGGCCGGCGATCATCGAGCCCCAGTCCTTCGTGCCGAGCGAGCGCTTGACGGCCGACAGCACGAGCCCGCCGACGAAGCCCGCGATCACGATCGCGAGCGAGATCCCGAACGCGGCGCCGAAGCTGAACGGCGTCACGCGATACAGCGATGCGCCGCACAGCGTGGCGAGCAGGCCGCCGCCGACGAAGCCCTCGATCGTCTTCGACGGCGACAGCTGCGGCGCGATCTTGCGGCGTCCGAACAGCTTGCCGACCACGTATTGCAGCACGTCGCTGATCTGCACGACGAACAGGAAGAAGAACAGCAGCAGCGCGTTCTGCCCGGCGTAGCGCGGGATGTCGAGGATCAGCACGGCCGGCGCATGGCTCAGCCCGTACACGCACACCATCAGCGCCCAGTTGATCTTCGCGTTGCGGCTCAGGAATTCGCGCGTGTCCTGCGTGAGCGCCGACACGAGCGACATCGCGAAGAACAGGTGCACGGGCACGAAGATCGAGTACATCCCGTACCAGTTGATGCCGAGCAGCAGGTACTGCACGGGGATCGCGACGAAGAACGCGATGAAGAGCGTCGTATGGTCGCTCGCGGTGGTCGGCGTGAGCGTGATGAACTCGCGCAGCGTCAGGTACGACAGCAGCGCGAATACCAGGTACGTGACGTTGTTGCCGAGGCCGATCGCGACGGCCATGATCGCGATCATCGCCCACCATGCGCGGATGCGCTGGTTCAGGTTGACGATGGTCGCGCTCGTGCCGCCGCTGCGCGCGCCGAGGATCGCGCCGATCACGGTCGCGACGACGAGCACGCCCGTGACGCCCGCGACCAGTTCCCAGAAGAGGGTTCGCATGGTTGGTATCCGGAAAAGGGAGAAGGGGCGCGCCGCGTTCAGCCGGCCGGCCGCTGCGGCGGCGCGAGCGCGATGACCGCGTCGCGCATGCGGGCGAGGAATGTCGGCTTGTCTTCCTGGGCGCCGAGCGCTTCGTTCGCGCCGAAATGCACCTTGCAGATCAGCGGCACGGGCCAGATCGCGCCCTTCGGCATGATGCGCTGCAGGTTCTCGAGATAGACGGGCGCGAGCGCGACCTCCGGGAACTCGGTCGCGAGATGGAACAGCCCGCTCTTGAACGGCTGCGGCAGCACGTCGGCGCCGCGCGTGCCTTCCGGGAAGATGATGATCGAATGACCCTGCCGCAGCGCATCGCGCACCGGGTCGAGCGGATCGCCGCCCGATTCGCGATGACGGTCGATCAGCACGACGTTCAGCAGCTTCTGCGCGATGTGGCGCTTCAGGTCGCTGCTGTCCCAGTAGTCGCGCGCGGCGACCGGCCGCACGACCGCGCGCACGTCGCGCGGCAGCGCGGCGAGGATCGCGAGCGTGTCGATGTGGCTCGTGTGGTTCGAGAAATAGATCTTCTGCGTCGGGGACGGCGGCGCCTGATGCCAGACCGGATACGCGCCGGCGACGAGCCGCACGATGGACAGCAGGAAGTCGCGCTGCCAGACGTTAAGGATGTTCATCGGCGCGCGGCCTCCTGCGTGCATGCCCGGCCCGCCGCGCACGCGCGGCGGACGGAACCCCGGAATGCCGGCGCGGCAGGATGCGCGCCGGACGGCTCTTGTTTAAATTTTTTCAAAGTTCGTGGCTGCCTGTCGCAGGTCCGCGATAATCGGACGATTCGCCGTCGCACGCGGTTGCGTCGCGGCGAATGCGCCGGTCGGCGGCGTGATAATCGGCTGTTGCACGAGTGCCCGTCTGCAGTTCGAATGGATCTCGCGGCGATCGGGCCAGCGGATTATCGCGAGTTTCGCCGAAAAACGCCAGATTGGCGCCACGCGGGCCGGCCGGGCCGCCTGCTTGACGCATCGGGGCGGCTCGGCGACGATGGGGGCCGTTCAATCCAGGCCGACGACGGCCGTTTCGCCGCCCGGGGCATGGCGGCGGGAAACGCATCCAACCGTGCCGCGCGAATAATACGAATACGAAACGATGAGCCTCTACGCACTCAAACCCAAATTCCAGAACCGTCTGCGCCCGTTCGCGAATTCGCTGGCCGAACGCGGCGTCACGGCCAACCAGGTCACGCTGTTCGCGGCCGGCGGCTCGATCGTCGTCGGCGCGCTCGCCGGGCTCGGCGTATTCGCCCGCGCGCTGTTCCTGCTGATTCCGCTGTGGCTGTTCGCGCGGATGGCGCTCAACGCGATCGACGGGATGCTCGCGCGCGAGCACGGGCAGAAGAGCACGCTCGGCGCGTACCTGAACGAGCTGGGCGACATCGTGTCCGACGTCGCGCTCGTGCTGCCGTTCCTCGCGATTCCCGCGTTCGCGCCGGCGGACGTCTGGCTGTTCGCGCTGACGGCGGTGATCGTCGAATGCGCGGGGCTGATCGGCCCGCTCGTCGGCGCGACGCGCCGCTACGACGGCCCGTTCGGCAAGAGCGACCGGGCGCTGGCCCTCGGCGCGTTCGCGCTGTGGATCGGCCTCGGCTTCCCGGTCGGCGGTGTCGCCGCGTGGCTGTGGCGGCTGTTGATCGTGCTGTCGATCGTGACGGCGGTGCGGCGCGTGCAGGCCGGCGTCGCCGAAGCGGGCCGCTGACGGGCCGCGCCGGAGGGCGGCGCCACATGATTCGAATAACGAAACGAGAGAGATCGCATGAACGCACGCACGGCCCGTGAGGCCGACTTCATCACGCACGACGGCGCAACGCTGTTCTATCGCCACTGGCCCGCGACGGGCCCGCGCTGCCGAGGCGCGATCGTGCTGCTGCATCGCGGCCACGAACACTCGGCGCGCGTCGCGCACCTCGTCGACGAGCTCGACCTGCCGGATTTCGCGTTTTTTGCGTGGGACGCACGCGGCCACGGCCGCTCGCCGGGCGCGCGCGGCTACAGCCCGAGCGCGGCCGCGTCGGTGCGCGACCTGCAGACCTTCGTCGAGCATATCCGCGACACGCACGGCATCGCGATCGAGGATATCGCGGTGATCGGCCAGAGCGTCGGCGCGGTGCTCGCGGCGACCTGGGCGCACGATTACGCGCCGCCGATCCGCGCGCTCGTCGTCGCGTCGCCGGCCTTCCACATCAAGCTCTACGTACCGTTCGCGCGGCCGGGGCTGAGGCTGATGCACAAGCTGCGCGGGCTGTTCTACGTGAACAGCTACGTGAAGCCGACATTCCTCACGCACGACCCCGAGCGGATCGCGAGCTACGCGTCCGATCCGCTGATCACGCGGCCGATCGCGGTCAACATGCTGCTCGACCTGCACGATACCGCGCAGCGGATCGTCGCCGACGCGGCCGCGATCACCGTGCCGACCCAGTTGCTGATCTCGGGCGCCGACTGGGTCGTGCATCGCGGCCCGCAGGACCGTTTCTTCGAGCGGCTCGGCTCGGCGCGCAAGGAGCGCATCGTGCTGCCGGGCTTCTACCACGACACGCTCGGCGAGCGCGACCGCGCGCAGGCGCTCGCGCCGCTGCGTGCGTTCGTGCTGCGCGAGTTCGATGCGCCGAGCCCGCGCGTGTCGCTCGCCGATGCCGACCGCCGCGGCGCGTTCCACGACGAATACGCGGCGCTCGGCCGGCCGCCGGCCAACGTGTTCGCGCGGGCGTACTGGGCGCTCACGCGCGCCGGCCTGAAAGCCGGCGGCGCGCTGTCCGACGGCATCGCGCTCGGGTTGCGGCTCGGCTTCGATTCGGGCTCGACGCTCGACTACGTGTACCGCAATCGCGCGCAGGGGCGGTTCGGCATCGGTGCGCTGATCGACCGCACGTATCTCGATTCGCCGGGCTGGGTCGGCATCCGCCAGCGCAAGGTGCATCTGCAGGAACTGATCGGCACGGCGATCGGCCGCCTGCGCGGGAACGGCACGCCGGTGCGGATCGTCGACATCGCGGCCGGCCACGGGCGCTACGTGCTCGACGCGATCGCGATGGCCGCCGAGCGCGACGGCGCGGCGCCCGACGACATCACGCTGCGCGACTACAGCCCGCCGAACGTCGAGGCCGGCCGCGTGCTGATCGCGCAGCGCGGCCTCGAGCCGATCGCGCGCTTCGAGCGCGGCGATGCGTTCGACGAGGCGTCGCTCGCGACGCTCGAGCCGCGGCCGACGCTGGCGATCGTGTCGGGCCTGTACGAGCTGTTCGGCGAGAACGCGCTGATCGAGCGCTCGCTGCGCGGGCTCGCGCAGGCCGTGCCGCCGGGCGGCTATCTCGTCTATACGGGGCAGCCGTGGCATCCGCAGCTCGAATTCATCGCGCGCGCGCTGAACAATCACCGCGGCGAGTCGACCTGGGTGATGCGCCGTCGTTCGCAAGCCGAAATGGACGAGCTCGTTGCGCGGGCGGGTTTCCGCAAGCTCGACCAGCGCATCGACGAGATGGGCATCTTCACGGTCAGCCTCGCGCAGCGGGTCGACGCGTCATGAGCGCGCTCGGCGGCGGCGCGGGTGTGGATGCGGACGCGAGCGGCGGTCTGGCCGAGCCGGCGGCCGGCGCGCGCGCCGCGTCGTTCGCGCTGCGCTTGTGCTGGCTCGCGGCGATGGGCGCCGTGTTCTTCTCGACGTACGGCTTCGCGAACTGGCTCGCCGCGCGCCGCGAAGCGGTGCCGACGTTCGCGTTCGGCTGGGAGCACGCGATCCCGTTCGTGCCGTGGACGATCGTGCCGTACTGGTCGATCGACCTGCTGTATGCGCTGTCGTTCTTCTTCTGGACGCGCCGCGACGATCTGCTCGATCACGTGAAGCGGCTGCTGACCGTGCAACTGGTGTCGGTCGCGTGCTTCGTCGCGTGGCCGCTGCGCTTCGGCTTCGAGCGGCCCGACGCGGGCGGCGTGGCCGGCGCGCTGTTCACGCTGCTGATGGGCTTCGACAAGCCGTTCAACCAGGCGCCGTCGCTGCATATCGGGTTGCTCGTCGTGCTGTGGGCCGTCTATGCGAAGCACCTGCGTGGCACGTTCGCGCGCGTCGTGCTGCATCTGTGGTTCGCGGCGATCGGCGTGTCGGTGCTGACGACTTATCAGCATCATGCGATCGACGTGCCGACCGGGGCGGCCGTCGGCTGTCTCGCGCTGTTCCTGTTTCCGCTGCGCGATGCCGCAGGCCGCTTGCCGGGCGCCGATGCGTCGCCGTCCGCCGCCGGTCGCGCGCTCGCGCGCCGCTATGCGTTCGGCGCCGCGCTGGTCGCGCTCGCGGCGCTGGCGTGCGTGGCGCGCGCGCCGGGCTGGGCGCTGGCGGCAGGGTGGGCCGCGCTGGCGCTCGCCTGCGTCGCATGGGCGTACCGGCGCGGCGCGCCCGGCGCGTTCCAGAAGGATGCGGATGGGCGGTTTCCGGTCTTCGTCGGCTGGCTGCTCGCGCCGACGATCGCCGGCGCGTTCGTCAATTCGCGGCTGTGGACGTTCCGGCAGCCGGCGCCGGTGCGGATCGACGAGCGCGTGTCGATCGGCCGGACGCCGACGACGCGCGAGATCCGGCGCCACGGCTTCACCGCGCTGGTCGACCTGACCGCCGAGATGCCGCGCTGGGCGGCGGCCGATGCGTCGCTCGCATATGCGTGCGTGCCTCAGCTCGACCTCGTCGCGCCGACGGCGGCGCAGCTCGCGCAGGCCGTCGCGGCGCTCGATCGGCTGCACGGCGACGGGCGCGACGTGCTGGTCTGCTGCGCGCTCGGCTACGGACGCAGCGTGCTGTGCGCGGCCGCGTGGCTCGCGGCGCGGCGCGGGCTGACGGATGCGCGCGACGCGCTGGCCTCGGTGCGCGCGGTCCGGCCGCGCGCGGTGTGGTCGGATGACGGCGTGGCCGTGCTGCAGCAGTGGATCGATCGCCGTCGCGATGCGGGGCGCGTGTGATGCGCGATCCGTCCGGCCCGTTCAGGATCGCCGCCGCGCGCGGCGCGCTCGATGCGGGTGCGTGGGCGATCGCGGCCGCGCTGGCCGCGGCCGGCGCGGGCGGATGGCTCGCGGCGGGCTGGCCGCCGGCGACGCTCGCCCGCGTGCTGCTGGCCGTCGTCAGCACCGGATCGGGGATCGCGGCGCTGTGGTACGCGGTGCGCGTCGAGATCGATCGGCGGCTGTTTGCCGCGCTGGCGCGGGCGGTGGACGGCGACGGGTCGGTCGATGCCGGGCTGGCGGCGCTCGACCGCGCGCTCGCCGATCTGGGCTGGATCGATACGACGAAGGCCGGGCGCACGCTCGACGCGCGCGTGCGCGGCGCGGTCGGGCTGTGCCGGGCCGCCGTGCTCGTCGCGGTCGTGCAGTGGCTCGTCGTCGGTATCGCGATCGCGGTGTCGCCGATCGGCTAGCGATGCATGCGATGCGTCATGCGCGGGCCGTCCGTTGCGTCCGCGTGCGCTTGGCCTCGTACATCGCCTGGTCCGCATGCTCGATCAGCGCATTCATGTCGGTACCGTCGTCCGGCAGCATCGCGATGCCGACGCTGACGCCGAGCCGCAGCGGATGCCCGTCGAATTCGAACGGCTCGCCGACCTGCCGCGAGAGCCGCATGCTCTGCGTATGGGCATCGTCGCGGGTGCCGAGGTTCGGCAGGATCACCGCGAATTCGTCGCCGCCGACGCGCGCGACCGTATCCGAGCGACGCACCGCGGCCTGCATCCGCATGGCGACCTCGCGCAGCGCGGCGTCGCCCGCGCGGTGGCCGAATTCGTCGTTGATCGGTTTCAGCCCGTCCATGTCGATGTTGAGAATGCCGAGCCGGCCGCTCGCGCGCAGCGTCGTGTGCATCGACTGGCGCAGGCGGTCGTAGAACAGCGCGCGGTTCGGCAAGCCCGTCAGCGCGTCGTGCGTCGCCCGCAGATAGAGTTCGTTCGCTTCGTTGCGGGCCGCGTGGAACATCGCGGCGGCGATCAGGTCGGCCATCAGCCGCAGCGTGGCCGCGTCGGCCGGCGAAAAGCCGTCGACGTCCGGCGACATCACCTTCAGCACGCCGACCGTCGTGTCGGCGTGCGTGAGCGGCATCACGAGCATCGAGCGCAGGCCGACCCGGCGGCACGCATCGCGATCGACGCGCGGGTCGGCTTCCGAATCGACGCAGTGCAGCAACTTGCCCTGCTGCACGCACAGGCCCGACAGGCTGCCCGAGCGCCGCAACCGTAGCCCGAGCATCCCGGCGGCCGTGCCCGACGCGGCGCGGTACACCATGTCGTCACCTTCGGAGAATTCGACCGCGGCGGCGCTCGCGCCGGTGAGCTGCGGCACCTGCTCGGCCACGTAGGCCATCACGCTGCCGAGGTCGAGGCCGAGTTTCGCGATTTCGGCTTGAGCGGCGATGATGCGCAGCAGCGTCCCGGCGGACGGGGTGGCGGCGTCGGCGATTTGATCCAAGTCAGTTTTCCGTGAAGAAAGTACGTCGTGCGGCGCGTACTTGCGGTAGCATACGCGCCGCTTGCGGCAGCGCATTCCGGGCGGTCCGCACGGAATGCAGGCGATGCCCGGCCAGCCGTATCGCGCCGGCAGTATGCCGTTCCAGCCGTCCGGCTGGCAACGGCGCAACTCTTGCCATTCACTCTTCCTGCTCGGCATTTCCGACCGAATTGAGATTTTTTCGCCTCTCAGTCGCGAATCACGGTAAGTTTTGTTCTATTTTTGAGATAGTGTGGCGAATGATGGGCGCCGGTGCCAGGCGTCCCTCAGCGCGACGAACCGGTCATTGAAGCATCCGCCGCGTCGTACCGATAAATGCAATCAAGCCAGATATGAGGGGAAGCAGAGGGGATGTGCACTCACGGGCATAGCTGCTTTGCGCGCGTCGGTTGCGACGCGCAGGATGATCGGACGATCGTGACGACGCGGGGCCGCGCATGAAGCCGGCCGTGTCGCTGTTCGTCCTGGCGGCCGCGATGACCGGCGCTTTCCATACGGCCGCGCTGTCGGCCGCGCCGCTGCCGGCGGTGCCGGCCGCTGCGTCGACGGCCGCGGCCGCTCACGCGGCGGCGCCCGATGCGGCGTCGGCCGCGGTGCCCGCGGCCGCGCCGGCGGCGGCCAGCGTCCCGGCCGCCGGCCTGCCGGCGACGACCGTGCGTGTGCCGTTCGCGTCGCTCGGCGCGTTCGATCCGCTGCGCCTGCGCGGCGCCGACGACGCCCGCACGATCAACGCCGGCGTGCGGCTCGACCGCGTGATCACCGGCGCACGCTTGCGCCTGACCTACGCGTATTCGCCGTCGCTGGTCTTTCCGCTGTCGCACCTGAAGGTGTCGGTGAACGGCGAGGTGGTTGCGACCGTCCCGTTCGACGCCGCGCGCGCGGGCCGCACGGTCACGCAAGAGATCCCGATCGATCCGCGCTACTTTTCCGATTTCAACCAGATCGGCCTGCGCCTGATCGCGCATTACACGCTCGACCATTGCGAGGATCCGACGAACTCGGCGCTGTGGGCCGACGTGAGCCCGACGAGCGAGCTGATCCTCGACGAATCGCCGGTGCGCCTGCCGAACGATCTCGCGCTGCTGCCCGCGCCGTTCTTCGACCGGCGCGACAACGGCCGCGTGCGGCTGCCGTTCGTGCTGCCGGCCACGCCCGATTCGGCGACGCTGCGCAGCGCGGGCGTGCTCGCGTCGTGGTTCGGCGCGCTGGCCGACTACCGGCATGCGCGCTTCCCGGTGTCGACCGCGCTGCCGGCCGACGATCAGGCCGTCGTGGTCGGCACGGTCGCGACGCTGCCGGCCGGTCTCGCGCTGCCGCCCGTGAACGGCCCGCTGCTCGCGGTCGCCGACAGCCCGGCCGCGCCGGGCCGCAAGCTGCTGGTCGTCACGGGCCGCACGGCGGCCGAGGTCGACGACGCGGTCGCGACGCTCGTGCTCGGCCGCGCGGCGCTGTCGGGGCCGGCGGCGACGGTCGCGCACGTCGATCTCGGCGCGCCGCGCAAGCCGTACGATGCGCCGCGCTGGCTGCCGGTGAACCGGCCGATCGCGTTCCGCGAACTCGTGAACGACCCGCGCCAGCTGGAAGTGCGCGGCACGACGCCCGACGCGATCCGGCTGAACCTGCGCGTGCCGGCCGATCTGCATTCGTGGAACGGCGCGGGCGTGCCGATCACGCTGCGCTACCGCTACACGGCGCCGACCGTGCAGGACAATTCGACGCTCGCGGTCGAGATCAACGATCAGCTCGTGAAGTCGTACCGGCTCGGGCCGGCCCAGGCGGAGGACGCGCACGGCCGCATGCAGTTGCCGTTGCTGTCGATGCCGGAAGGGCGCGTGACGAGCGACGTCGACATTCCCGCGTTCCGCGTCGGAAGCGGCAACCAGCTGCAGTTCCGCTTCACGCTCGATTCGCAGAAGACGGGCCTGTGTTCGAGCACGGCCACCGAGCCGCAGCGCGCGGCGATCGATCCCGATTCGACGATCGACTTCTCGCACTTCGTCCATTACGCGCAATTGCCGAACCTCGCGTTCTTCGCGAACAGCGGCTTCCCGTTCACCCGCTTCGCCGACCTGTCGCAGACGGCCGTCGTGATGCCCGACCGGCCGTCGCCGCAGGAGCTCGAGGCCTATCTGACGATGCTCGGCCACATGGGCGAATGGACCGGCTTCCCGGCGCTGCGCGTGCAGGTCGCGCGGCCCGGCGACGTCGCCGCGCTGTCCGGGCACAAGGACCTGCTCGTGATCGACGGCTCGCCCGCGTCGCCGCTGCTCGCGCAGTGGCGCACGGCGCTGCCGCTCGCGATCGGCGAGCAGGGCGCGGCCGACGGCGCGGGCACGACGCGCGTCGCGTTCACGGTGAAGGAGCGCTGGCGCAACGGCGTGGGCGTCGCCGACGGCGGTGCGCACATCGAACAGGCGGGCCCGCTCGCGGCGCTCGCCGGTTTCGAGCTGCCGGGCAGCCGCGGTCGCAGCGTCGTCGCGCTGACCGCGACCGGCCAGCCGCGCCTCGGCGATCTGCTCGACGTGTTCGAGAACGCCGGGCTCGTGTCGCAACTGCAGGGCGATCTCGCGCTGGTGCGGCCGGGGCAGGTCGACAGCCTGCGGGTCGGCGAGCCTTACGTGGTCGGCTTCGTGCCGTGGTATGCGCGCGTATGGACGGAGGCGGCGCGGCATCCGGTCGTGCTCGGCGCGGTCGGCGTCGTCGCGGGGCTCTTGCTCGCGCTCGGCGTGTTCAGCGTGCTGCAGCGAATCGCCGCGCGTCGACGGGGGATGTAACGGATGGCGCGGGCAATGACGAAGCGACGGGCAACGCAGCCGGCGCGGCGTGTCGGCGCGATGCTCGCGCTGGCGGTTGCGGTGACGTGCGCGGCGGCCGGCATGGCCACGCGCGCGCACGCCGCGCCGGCCGATGCGGCGGGCGCGGGATGCGGCGCGGCGTGGCCGCGCTGGGACGCGTTCAAGCGCGATTTCATCTCGGCCGACGGCCGCGTGATCGACGTCGGCTCGGCCGATTCGCGCACGGTATCGGAGGGGCAGGCGTATGGACTGTTCTTCGCGCTGGTCGCGAACGACCGGCGCATGTTCGACACGATCCTCGCATGGACCGAGAACAACCTCGCGCAGGGCGACCTGAGCGCGCACCTGCCCGCGTGGCTGTGGGGCCGTGCGCCCGACGGTGCGTGGCGCGTGCTCGACGCGAACGCGGCGTCGGACGCCGACCTGTGGATCGCGTATGCGCTCGTCGAGGCCGGGCGGCTGTGGCGCGAGCGCAGCTATACGGCGCGCGGTGCGCTGCTCGCGAAGCGCGTGCTCGACGACGAGACGGCGACCGTGCCGGGCCTCGGCCTCACGCTGCTGCCGGGGCCGACCGGGTTCAAGCTCGCGAACGGCCAATGGCGCGTGAATCCGAGCTATTCGCCGCCGCAGGTGATTCGCGCGCTCGGCGCGCGGCTGCCCGACGACCGGCGCTGGGCCGCGCTCGCCTCCAGCACCGCTCGCGTGCTGCTCGACACCGCGCCGAAGGGCTTCTCGCCCGACTGGGCGCTGTATCGCGCGGGCAAGGGCTTCGGGCCCGATCCCGACACGCACGCGGAGAGTGCGTACAACGCGATCCGCGTGTACCTGTGGGCCGGCACGCTCGACCGCGCCGATCCGCTCGCCGCGCCGCTGCTCGCGAAGTTCGCGCCGTTCGCCGACCATATCGCCGCGCATGGCGCGCCGCCGGAGAAGGTCGATACGACGACGGGCGTCGCGGGGCCGAACGACGGCAACGGCGGTTTCTCCGCGGCGGCCGTGCCGTTTCTCGACGCGCGCGGCCAGCATGCGCTCGCGGAGGCACAGGCGGCCCGCGTCGATACGCTCGCGCGCCAGTCGGCGCCTGGCTATTACACGAGCGTGCTGACGCTGTTCGGCCTCGGCTGGCGCGACGGCCGTTACCGGTTCGGGGCGGACGGCACGCTCGACACCCGCTGGGGAGGCCGTCCGTGCGCCGCCCGCTGAAGCGCGCCGCGCCGCACGTCGCGGGATTCGCGTGGCTCGCGTCGTCGGTGTGCGCGGCGGCGCCGGGCGCTGCGACGGGCACGGCGATCGCGAACCCCGCGACACCGGCGACCTCGGCCGCCGCCGATGCGCGGCGCGAGCTCGACACCGCGCGGATGTGGGGCACCAAGCATCGCGACGATCTCGCCAGCGATGCGTTGCGCAAGGGCCTGCTGATCGCGCCGGGCGACCCCGAACTGCTGGCCGAACAGGTGCGCGTGCTGCTGCGGCTCGGCGACGCGAAAGGCGCGCAGGCGTCGCTCGCGCGGCTGCAGGCGCAATCGCCGAATGCGCCTGCCACGCGGCGGGTGGCCGACGAATACCGCGTCGCGACGAGCGGGCGCGGCGAGATGGCGCAGATTCGACTGCTCGCGCGCAGCGGCCGCGCCGACGAGGCGGCCCGGCGCATCGTCGCGCTGTTTCCGAACGGCGCGCCGTCGGGCGCGCTCGGCGCCGAGTATTACCAGATCGTGTCGAACGCGCCGGGCGGGCGGGAGCCGGCGATCGCCGCGCTGCGCCGCGCGATCGCCGCCGATCCGCGGGACACGAGCGCGTCGGTCGCGCTCGCGCGGCTGTTGAACCAGCGCGACGACACGCGCGCGGAAGCGAACCGGATCGCGTCGTCGCTCGCGAAGCGCGCCGACGCGGACCATACGGAAGCGATGGCGCTGTGGCGGCGCGTGCTGCAGTCGGCCGGCAGCGATCCCGCGTATCTCGATGCGCTGCATGCGTATCTCGCGCTCGCGCCGGACGACACCGAATTCCGCGATCGCGCTGCCGGCCTCGACCGGCAGCGCGACGCGCAGCGCCGGCTCGAACGCGATCCCGACTACATCGCGCAGCAGCGCGGGCTGCAGGCGCTCGCGCGCGGCGACCTGGCCGCCGCCGATCCGCTGCTCGCGCGCGCCGCGCGGGCGCGCTCGGACGACGCCGATGCACTGGGCGGGCTCGGCCTGCTGCGTCTGCGCGAAGGGCGGCACGACGAAGCGCGCGCGCTGTTCGCGCGGGCCGCGGCGCGTGCGACCGACCAGCGCGGCAAATGGCAGGGCCTCGCGCGGACCGCGCAGTTCTGGGGGCTGCTCGCGCAAGGCCGCGAAGCGGCCAGCGCCGGGCGAGCGCAGGATGCCGAGCGCGCCGCGCGTGCGGCGCTCGCGATGCAGCCCGACAACCCCGACGCGAAGCTGCAGCTCGCCGATGCGCTGCTCGCGCAGCGCGACTGGGCGCAGGCGGAGCCGTTGCTGCGCGGCTTGCTGGCCGCGCGTTCGCCGAGCGTGTCGGCCGTGCGCGACACGGCCACGCTGTATGAAAACACCGGCCGCGCGGACCGGATCGGCCCGCTGCTCGACGCGCTGCAAGGGCGCGTGACGGGCGCCGACGATCGCCGTACGCTCGACGGCCTGCGCGGCGACGTGCTCGCGAACGAAGCGCGTGCGCTGGCCGACAAGGGCGCGCGCGGGCCGGCCGCGCAACGCTACGAGGCGGCCGTGCGCGCGGCGCCCGACGCGCCGTGGACGCGCTTCGCGCTCGCGCGCCTCTATCGCGACATGGGGCTGCCGCAGCTCGGCCGCACGGTGATGGACGACGGGCTCGCGCGCAGCGACACGCCCGAGATGCGCTACGCGAGCGCGCTGTACCGCAACTCGATCGACGATGTCGCGGGCGCGCAGGCGGCGCTGGCGCCGGTCGACGATGCGCACCGGTCGGACGGGATGCGCGCGCTGGCGCGCAAGCTCGATGCGCAAAGCGCGCTGGCCGACGCACGAAGCGCGCATGCACGCGGCGACCGCGCGGCCTTTGCCGCCACGCTCGCGCACGCGCAGGCGAGCGCGCCGGACGATCCCGACATGCTCGCGGCGATCGGCGCCCAGTGGATCGACGCGGGCGAACCGGAGCGCGGCCTCGCGCCGCTGCGCGACTGGATCGCCGCGCATCCGCGCGAAGCCGACGCGGACGTGCGCTTGCGCTACGGCGACCTGCTCGGCAGCGCGGGGCGCGACGAGGCGCTCGCCGCGTGGCTCGACATGCTGCGTCGCGGCCCGTCGCTGACGCCCGCGCAGACGGCGCGACTAGAGGACCAGTCGCTGCGGCTCGTGCTGCGGCAGACCGACGACGCGATCGCACGACAGGACTATGCACGGGCGCGCACGCTGCTCGATCGCGCGAGCCCGGCCGGCCGCGCGGACAAGCGTTACGCGCTCGAACGCGCCGATCTCGAACGCGCGCAGGGCCATTACGACGCGGCGCGCGACGCGCTCGCGCCGGTCGTCGCGCGTACGCCGGACGATGCCGATACGCAGCTCGCGCTCGCCCGGATCGACGAGGACAGCGGCAACCGGGCCGCCGCACGCGAGCGCGTGCAGGCCGTGCTGGCGCGCACGCCGGACGACGATGTCGACACGCAATTGTCGGCGGTGCGCCGCCTGAACGCGCTGCGCCGCCCGGACGAAGCCGCGCAGGTGACCGACCGGCTGCAGGCCGCGTATCCGGCGCGCGCCGACGTGACGGTCGCGGCCGGGCGCGTGGCCGAGGCGCAAGGCCGCTACGACGATGCGGCGTCGCTGTACCGGCTGTCGCAGTCGCAGGAGCGCGCGACGGGCGTGAGCCCGGGCCGCGACGGGCTCACGCCCGCACAGGCCGCGTTCGCGGACCTCGCACAGCGACGCAATCCCGAGATCGAGACCGGCTGGATACCCGCGTACAAGTCGGGCGATGAAGGCATTTCGTCGTATCGCGCGCAGCAGGTGCCGATCTACATGCAGATGCCGATCCGCTACGACGGGCACATGTTCGCGCAGATCGACACCGTGCACCTCGACCCGGGTACGCTCGATACGAGCGACCCGAACGCGTATTCGCTGAAGACGTTCGGCACGTATGCGGGGCTCAGGGCGCCGAACGGGCTGCCGCCGCCGTTCCAGCCGAATCCGCAGGCCGCCGCGCTGCTCGCGAATCCGTCGGGCTCGCTGCACCAGTCGACCACGGGCGTCGCGCTCGGCGCCGGTTACCTGTCCGATGCATGGCGCTTCGATCTCGGCACGTCGCCGCTCGGCTTCCCGGTGCATTACCTGGTCGGCGGCGTGCGCTACCGCTTCGACGCGGGCCCCGCGAGCTTCTCGGTGAACGCGTCGCGGCGGCCGGAAACGAGCAGCGTGCTGTCGTACGCGGGGATGCGCGACCCGTGGACCGGCGCGGTGTGGGGCGGCGTGCGCCGCGACGGCGTGAACCTGCGCGCGTCGGTCGACGTCGGCCGCACGAACCTGTTCGCGGAACTCGGCGCGGGCGTGCTGTCGGGCCGCAACGTCGAACGCAATGCGGAAGTCACGCTGCGCACCGGCTTCACGGTGCCCGTCTACGAGCGCGCGACGATGAAGGTCAGCACCGGGCTCGTCGGCAATGCGTGGCACTACGCGCAGAACCTGCGCTACTACACGTACGGGCAGGGCGGTTACTACAGCCCGCAGCGCTATCTGTCGCTCGGCGTGCCGATCGAATGGGCCGGGCGGCACGATGCGCTGTCGTGGGACCTGACCGTCACCGGCGGGATCTCCAACAGCTACGAGAAGGATTCGCTGTATTACCCGACGCTCTCCGGCCAGCGCGCCGCGCAGGTCGCGGCCGGGTTCGTGTACGCGGGCAGTTCGACGCGCGGCGTGTCGTTCTCGTACGGCGTGAACGGCATCGTCGAGTATCGCGTGAACCCGCACCTGAGCGTCGGTGCGCAGTTGCAGATCGACCGGTCGCACGACTATGCGCCGAGCTCGGCGCTCGTGTACCTGCGCTATGCGTTCGATGCGCGCGCGCCGCGCAACTGGCTCGTGACGCCGACGCCCGTGCGGCTTTATTCGGATTACTAGGGGACTGCCGTGAATACGGAATTCGATGCCACCCGCTCCGCGTCCGGCGCTGTCAGCCTGGTCGATCGCCTGCGCGCGCTGCTGCGTGTGGGGTCGGCGCGCGGCCGCGCCGGCGCATTGAGCCGGCTCGCGATCGACGGCCTGCCCGATACCTGGACGCAACTGGAGGCCGGCGGTCTTTACGCGATCTACGCGGCCGGCGGCACGCCGGGATGCGACGCGCTGGTGTGGGAAAGCGCGCGCCAGGCGCGCACGCGCGACGTCACGATCGTGCTCGCGCGCGATCCGGCGCGCGTCGCCGCGCAAATGGCATCGCTCGGCTTCGCGGGCGGCGCGCAGCCGGCCGGCTGGCCGCGCAACCTGAACGTGCTGGCGATGCCGCCGGCGGCCGAGCCGGCCGACGCCGGTGCCGACGCCGGTGTGATCGCCGCTGCGCCGCGCGGCGCGGCGCCGGGCCCGTTCGCGCGGCTGACCGGCGGCTTGCGCGCGATGAAGCGCTACGGGCTGCATGCCCGTTCGCTGTATTTCGTCGAAGGTGCGCAGCGCTGGTTCAGCTGGGACGATCCGGTCGCGCTCGTGGATGAAGCGCACGCGCTGGCCGACTGGTGCCGCACGCGCAGGATCGCGCTCGTGCTGCTGCTCGACCCCGAAGCGACCCGGGCGGGCGACGACGCGCGCGCCGACGATGCGCCGCTCGTGCGCGACGCGGATCGTACGCCGCGCAGCGGCTTCCACGGGATCTGCTCGGGCGTCGCGCAGTTGCAGCGCACGCACGGCGAGCTGCTGTGGGTCGTCGATTTCTGGCGCGCGGGCGACACGCTCGCGGCCGGCGAGGTGCGCCCGCTGCGCTTTGCGCCGGGCGGCCGGCTGTCGGCGAGCGTCGATGGCGGCGCGACCGAGCCGGCGCGCCGGATGAAGCTCGCGAGCGACGAGGATCGCGTGGTGGTCAGCCGCGCGGTGCTCGACGGCGCGAGCCGCGTGCCGGACGGCTGGGAGATCGTCGACGACAACGCGGCCGTCGTCGCCGCGTGCGCGAACGCGCAGGCCGCGACCGCGGTGCTCGTGTTCCGCTCGCATGCGCAGCTCGAAGCGCTGTGCGCGGACGTGCACGCACTGCGCCGGCAGTGCGGCGGCGCGCTGAAGATCGCGGTCGTCGAGCGCGGCGAGGTGCTGCGTCAGCAGTTCGAGGTGCTCGTGCTGAGCGTCGGCGCGAACCGGGTCGTCGCACGCGACCTGCCCGTCTCGCGGATGCAGGCGGCCGTGCACGCGCTGCACGGCCAGCTCTACGCGCGGCCCGTCGCGGCCGACTATCGCGCGGCGCTCGCGGCCGCGCTCGGCGATTCGGTGCTCGGCTATCTGCCGGTCGGCGCGTTCTGCCTGCGGATTCGCGCGGTGCTCGACCGCGGCGCGGTGCTCGCGCTGCCGCACACGCTCGCGAAGCTCACGCTGCTGCCGGGCGTGTCGCACGTCGACGCGCTGCGGCACTGCCGGCCGCGCCGCGCGGGCGACGTCGTGACGGCCGATGCAGGGCATCTGTTCGTGTTCCTGTTCGCTTGCGAGCCAGTGGACGCCGAAGACGCGCTCGCGCGGATCTTCGACGTGCCGGTCGATACGCTGTCCGATCGCGTCGTGTGCCTCGGCCAGGGCAGCATCGACACCGAGCTCGACGCGCTGAAGGCCGAGAACCGGCGCGCGCCGATCGCCGACTACAGCGACCTGTTCGCGGCGACGCAACCGGCCGCCGCCGCGCGCGCAGCGCCTGCGCCCGCTGGTCCGGGCACGGCGTTGCCCGACGCGAGCGAGGTGAGCGACGCGATCGAGGCGATCGATACCGTCGTCGCGCTCGACGCGATCGGCGTGCCGCAGGCATCCGCGTCCGGCGCCATCGACGCCGTCGACGCGTCGCCGCCGCAACCCGTCATTCCCGCCGCGCGTACGCGCGGCGCCGTCCGCAGCGCGATGCCGCTGCGCAAGCAGGAGGACGCATGATCGCCGAACTCGTCATCGGCTTCATCGTCGGTATCGCGATTGCGGTGCCGGTGTGGATCGTCGCGCAGCACCTCGGCATCGGCCGCGGCTTCCACGCGCCGCGCGGCATCGACCGGCGCGACGCGGTGCCGTGCGAGCTCGTGCCGGTCGCGCTGCGCGGCCGCCTGCTGCCGGATGTCGGCGGCGAAGAGGCCGACGAACGCCACGAACGCCACGAACGCGACAGCGAGGCGGCACGATGAAGACGATCGCCCTCACGTCGACGACGGGCGGCGCGGGCCGCACGACGCTGGCCGCCGCGCTCGCGGTGCTGCTCGCGCGCCGCGGCCGGCCGGTCGTCGCCGTCGAATTCGATGCACAGAACCTGATGGGCGCGACGCTCGGCCTCGATACGCTGGCCGAACACGGTCTCGCGCACGGCCTGCTCGGCGGCGCCGAACCGTGGCACGCGCACACGTGGCGCAACGCCGACGGCGTGCTGTTCGTGCCGTACGGGCAGGTCGATGCGGCCGGCGCCGCCGCGTGCGATGCGCGGCTCGCTGCCGATCCGGCCTGGCTGTCGCGCGCGCTCGACGAGATCGCGCTGCCGGCCGACGGCGTCGTGCTGGTCGACACCGCGCGCTATCCGTCGCCGCAGGCCGAGCAGGCGATTCGCCGCGCGGACCTGACGCTCGTCGTCGTGCCGCCGGAGCCGGTCGCGTGCGCGACGACGGCCGCGCGGCTCGGCGCGCTGCGGGCCGGCCGCGGCGAACTGCAGATCGTCGTGAACCGGCTGAACCCGGCGCGCGACATGCAGCGCGACGCGCTGGCGATGCTGCGCGCGGTCGCGGGGCCGGCGTCGATGCTCGAGCAGCGCATCCACGTCGACGCGGCGATGCCTGAAGCGCTCGCGCGCGGCAGCTGGATCTTCGACGATGCGCCGTATTCGCAGGCGTCGCACGACCTGAACGGCGTCGCGAACTGGGTCGACACGTGGCTGACGGCGGCCGTCGCCGGCCGCGTGGGAGCCGTGCGATGAAGGCCGCGCTCGCGTCGCGACTGCGCGCGTTCGGCCGTCGCGCGGCCGACTGGTGCGCGCGCGGCATCGGGCTGCCGGCGGAACGCACGCGGGTGGACTGGTTCGTGCGGCTGTTCTTCCACGCACCGCCGCCCGGCCGCCCCGATCATGTGCGCCGCTGGGTGCGCGTCGCGTTCCTGCGGCTCGCGTACGACTGGGGCGTGCTGCAGCCGCTCAGCGTGCGCGAATGGCTGTGGCGCGCGATCGTGCGCGCGCCGCGTGCGGCCGACGGCCGGTCCGCGCGCGATCCGCTCGCGTGGTTCGATACGTTCGTCGTGCCCGTCTACGTGGCCGGCCGTGCGGTCGGCCGACGCCTCAATGCGCTGCTCGAGCGCCTGCCGTGGGGGCGCTGGGGCGGCTGGCTCGATGCGCGCGCAAACGGCGTCGGCCGGCACCGCTGGCTCGCGCCGCTGCTGCTCGTCGCCGGCGCGGTGCTGTGGGCCGCGGCCGGGATGTCGCCGCTGATGCCCGGCGCGCAGTTCGCGTTCTTCGCGATCGTCGCGGTGCTCGCGCTCGCGCTGCGCCGCCTGCCGGGCCATCTGCCGACCCTCGCGCTCGCGTCGCTCGCGCTGCTGGCCACGCTGCGCTACGTGTGGTGGCGCACGACGCAGACGCTCGACTTCCGCAGCCCGGTCGAGGCCGTCGCCGGCTACCTGCTGTACGGCGCCGAAGCCTATACGTGGATGATCCTGCTGCTCGGCTTCGTGCAGACCGCGTGGCCGCTCGACCGGCCGATCGTGCCGCTGCCCGACGATCCGGACACCTGGCCGACCGTCGACGTTTATATCCCGACCTACAACGAGCCGCTGTCGGTCGTGAAGCCAACCGTGTTCGCCGCGCAGAGCATCGACTGGCCGAGCGCGAAGCTGCGCGTGTACCTGCTCGACGACGGCCGGCGCCCCGAGTTCGCGGCATTCGCGGCCGAGGCCGGCATCGACTACCTGACGCGCGACGACAACCTGCACGCGAAGGCCGGCAACATCAACCGCGCGCTGCCGAAGACGCATGGCGACTACATCGCGATCTTCGACTGCGATCACGTGCCGACGCGCTCGTTCCTGCAGACGACGATGGGCGTGTTCCTGCGCGACCCGAAATGCGCGCTCGTGCAGACGCCGCACCATTTCTTCTCGCCCGATCCGTTCGAGCGCAATCTCGGCACGTTCCGCGAGGTCCCGAACGAGGGCAACCTGTTCTACGGTCTCGTGCAGTCGGGCAACGACCTGTGGAACGCGACGTTCTTCTGCGGATCGTGCGCGGTGCTCAAGCGCAGCGCGCTGGAGGAGGTGGGCGGCGTCGCGGTCGAGACCGTGACCGAGGACGCGCACACCGCGCTCAAGCTGCATCGGCGCGGCTATACGTCGGCGTACCTGCCGACCGTGCAGGCGGCCGGCCTCGCGACCGAAAGCCTCGCCGGCCACGTGAAGCAGCGCACGCGCTGGGCGCGCGGGATGGCGCAGATCTTCCGGATCGACAACCCGTTCCTCGGGCGCGGGCTCGGCTTCATCCAGCGGATCTGCTACGGCAACGCGATGCTGCATTTCTTCTACGGGATTCCGCGGCTGGTATTCCTGACGATCCCGCTCGCGTACCTGTTCTTCCACCTGTACTTCATCAACGCGTCGTCGTTCGCGCTCGCGAGCTACGTGATCCCGTATCTCGTGCTCGCGAACGTCGCGAACTCGCGGATGCAGGGGCGCTACCGTCATTCGTTCTGGGCCGAGGTCTACGAATCGGTGCTCGCGTGGTACATCGCGCTGCCGACCACCGTCGCGTTCTTCAGCCCGAAGCACGGCAAGTTCAACGTGACCGACAAGGGCGGCAAGATCGACGAAGGCTACGTCGACTGGTCGACGTCGAAACCGTATCTCGTGCTGTTCGCGCTGAACGTGCTCGCGATCGTCGCCGGCCTGTGGCGGCTCGTGGCCGACCAGGGCGACGAGGCGTCGACGATCCTGATCACGCTCGGCTGGACCGTCTACAACCTCGCGATGCTCGGCGCGGCGCTGGCCGTCGCGCGCGAGACCAAGCAGGTGCGCGTCACGCATCGGATCGCGATGCGCGTGCCGGCGATGCTGCTGCTCGCCGACGGCTCGACCGCCGCGTGCTTCACGAGCGACTACTCGACCGGCGGCCTCGGGCTCGAAGCGGTGCCGGGGCTGCCGCTCGCCGTCGGCGACACGCTGACGGTGTGCGTGACGCGGGGCGACCGCGCGTTTCCGTTCCCGGTGCGCGTGACCCGTGCGACGCCGACCCATGTCGGCGTGAGCTTCGAGGAACTGACGCTCGAGCAGGAGCGCCAGCTCGTGCAATGCACGTTCGGCCGCGCGGATGCGTGGCTCGACTGGCACGAAAGCGCGCGGCCCGACACGCCGCTCGGCGGGCTCAAGGAAGTGCTGCGGATCGGGCTGGACGGTTATGTACGAATGTGGAAGGGTGCGGCGCGCGGCGTGCAGGCCATGCTCGCGCCGAAACTCGATCGCGCGCGCGACTGACGCGGCGCGCATCATGGAGTGGGTTAGATGACGTTCTGGAATCTGTATTTCATCCTGAAGTTCGCGCTGTTCGCGACCGGGCGCCTGCAGCCGTTCTGGCTCGCGAACCTCGCGTTCGCGGTGGCGCTCGTGGCGAGCGCGCCGATCCGGTCGCGCGCGTGGCGCATCGTCCGGCAGGTCGTGGCGATCGCGATCGCGGTGCCGCTGCTCGCGCGCGAGCTGCATGCGCCGCCGCTCGCCCGTCTCGCGGAGGCCGCGCGCGAGGTCAGCACGTTCCGTCTCGACTACTGGATGGAGCTGTTGCCGCGGCTGCTGCCGCCCGTGCTGGCGCTGACGATCGTCGGCGTGCTGATCGTCTATTTCATCGTCAATCGCTGGCTGCGCGTCGCGACGTTCGTGGTGGCCGTGCTGATCGTGATGCCGCTGTGGCAGGCCGGCAGCGGGCTGATGGCGCGCGTCGCCGCGCCGGCGCAGCCGCAGGCGAACGCGGCGGGCGCCACGCGCGTCGACCAGCCTGAGGATCACAACGCGGCGCTCGCGACGTTCCGCGCGCAGGAGTCGCAGCGGCAGGTCGCGTTCGGCCATCTCGGCAGCGATCCGGCCGCGCAGTTCGACGTGATCGTGCTGCACATCTGCTCGCTATCGTGGGACGACCTCGATGCGGCGAAGGTGCGCAACCATCCGATGCTGAGCCACTTCGACTACCTGTTCACGAACTTCAGCACGGCCGCGAGCTACAGCGGCCCGGCGGCGATCCGCGTGCTGCGCGCGAGCTGCGGGCAGGAAGCGCATGCCGACCTGTACAAGAGCGCGCCGCAGCAGTGCCATCTGTTCTCGCAACTGGCGGGCGCCGGCTACACGGTGCAGTCGCTGCTGAACCACGACGGCCATTTCGACAATTTCCTGCAGGTGATCCACGACAACATCGGCGTGGCCGATGCGCCGATGATCTCGAACGCGGCCGCGCCGGTCGCGATGCATGCGTTCGACGGCTCGGCGATCAAGGACGACTACTCGACGCTCGCGAACTGGTACGCGCAGCGCGCGGCGGTGCCGGGGCCGGTCGCGCTGTACTACAACACGATCAGCCTGCACGACGGCAACCGTGTCGTCGGCAGCGCGCTGACGAGCATCGACTCGTACCCGCAGCGCGCGACGAAAATGATGACCGACTTCGACCGTCTCGCCGACCTGATCGCGCAATCGGGCCGCCGTGCGGTGATCGTGTTCGTGCCCGAGCACGGCGCCGCGTTGCGCGGCGACAAGAACCAGGTCGCGGGGCTGCGCGAGATTCCGACGCCGCGCATCGTGCACGGGCCGGTCGGCGTGCGGCTCGTCGGCTTCACGGGCAACCACGGCGCGACGACCGTGATCGACCAGCCGACCAGTTTCCTCGCGCTCGCGCAGTTGCTGTCGAATCTCGTGTCGAACAGCCCGTTCAAGCCGGGCGCGACGCTCGCGCAATACGCGGCCGATTTGCCGCGCACGCGGATGATCGGCGAGAACGAGGGCACGGTGACGATGCAGACGGCCGCGGGTTACGCGGTGAAAACTCCGGACGGCGTATGGATCGACGAACAGTGACGATTTCCGGCGAAGGCGACGACGATCGCCTGTCGCAACCGAACGACGTGATCGGCCTCGCGCGGCATCTGCCCGCGCTCGACCCCGAGCGCTACGTCGACGAACAGGCGCGTCGCGCGTTCGACGCGTCGCTCGATCGCTGGCCGACGCTCGCGAAGCTGATGGGATTGAAGGCCTGAAGGAACAGCGGCCCGGCGGGAGATCCCCGATTTTAATCAGGCGTGGTTGACACGAGACTAGACCGATCTATATCATTTGGCGCAGTCCATCGGGCATACGTTCCAGGCTGTTTCGGCTATTCCATCGAATAGCCGCGCGAGCAGCGCGTATGTTTATTCGATAAACGGGCGATAAAAGTCAAATAATGGAGGGTTTATGCGTTCGGCAAGCGCTATTCTCGTCGGGCTGACGGTATTGCTGGTGTCCGGCTGCGCGGGTATCGCCGGCAGCACCAACATGCTGACCGACGACAAGATCAAGTCCAGTACGGCCGGCACGCTGGGGTACTCGCCCGATGAACTCGTCATCGTCAATCGCCGCACCGAAGGGACGAATACCTACGTCAACCTGAAAGCCAGGGACGGCAAGGAGTTCGCGTGCACGATCAACGGCGGCAATCTGCTGTCTTTCGGCATGACGAACCCGCCGGTTTGCAATCGCAAGGGGCAGCCGCGTCAGGGTGGCCCGTTCTCTTGAACGTAAAGGTCGTACGGTCGGGCTCTGACCGGCGCCGTCGCCAGGGCGGTCCGGCGATCCGCGTCGCAGCTGCCGGTGCCGGTCACCGCAGATTCATTGGGTGTTTGTCTCGTATCGGTTGGGGGCTGCCATGTCGTATCACATTCGGATCGCGTTTCGAACGGCAGGGCTGTGCGCGGCCATGGTCGCCGCGCTGTCGGGGTGCGCAGGGATGTTGAACGCATCGTCCGGCCCGCAGCCGGAACGCGTGGCGGCGCAGAAGGAAGACGGCGCACGCTATACCCAGACGCTGACGTCGTTCATCGCGCTGGTGTCGAGCGCCCAGGCCTCCACGCCCGACAGTCGCGCCAGAATACTCGACGCTTACCAGCGCGTCCTGTATCAATACTCGGTGGCCGCCGTGAGCTGGGTGCGGCTCGTCCATCCGTCGCTGCAGCCGCTGCCGCCGTCGCTGCAGCCGCTTCCCGCGCCGACGGGCACGCCCACGACGGCCGAGGTCGATCGCGGCTATGAACACGCGCTCGAGATGCGGGTGGCGATGTGGGATATCGGCGAGGCGGCGATCTGGGGGAAGACCTCGAAGATGTCGATCCCCCGCTACCGAGGCACCGCGCCTGCCGTGCCGGTGCCGCCGCCGCTGCCGCCATTCCAGGACGCGCGCGATCCCCGGTATGCGAGGCTGGTTGCGCTGACGAAGCAGGCGGACGACGCGCAGCGCGCGTCGATCGAGCAACAGCGGCAGGTAGAGTCCAAAGCGTTGGCCAACGCGCTTGCCATGGCGAGGGCCGTGCCGTACTCGCCGCCGCAAGCGCAGGCGCAGCCTCGGCAGGAACAGCGCTGGTGTACGCAGTCGGGTGGCGGGGTCGTGGGCCTCGTGCCATGCTGAGCGCGCATCGCCGGGCGGCCGTGGCCGCCCGTTGCGCGTGGCGTCATACCCTGCGTTCCGGCTGGCGCGTCCATTCGTTTTCTTCGCCCGGCACCTTGCCGAATGTCTGATCGGCCCACGCGGCACGCGCCGCATCGATCTTCGCGCGTTCGCTCGACACGAAATTCCATTCGATGAAACGCTCTCCCGGCAGGTGCGCGCCGCCGAGCAGCATCACGCGTGCGCCGTTCGTGCTGGCCAGCGCGACGGTCGCGCCCGGTTCGAGCACGGCCATCGTCGCGGGGGCGAGCGGCGTGCCGTCGATGCCGAGGTCGCCGTCGACGAGATATACGCCGCGTTCGTCGTGCTCCGCATCGAGCGCGAGCTGCCCGCCCGGCGCGAATTCCGCATACGCATAGAGCGTCGGCGAGAACACGGCGACCGGCGACGCGTGCCCGAACGCGGTGCCCGCGATCACGCGCACGGTCACGCCG
Source organism: Burkholderia sp. CpTa8-5 (assembly GCF_017815045.1). NCBI lineage: Bacteria > Pseudomonadati > Pseudomonadota > Betaproteobacteria > Burkholderiales > Burkholderiaceae > Burkholderia > Burkholderia sp. CpTa8-5. Next base: position 5,235 of record NZ_JAGIQD010000021.1, on the reverse strand, counting down.
TCGCGCGTGAACGACGGCAGCGTGTCGGCCGCATGGTGAACGAACGCGGGCGTGGTGTCTTCGTGCTCGACCGGCAGCGCGACCCAGGTCTGGATCCCGTGCACCGGCTGCTCGCGCGGCCGATCCTCGTCGGGCGAGCGCTCCGAATGCACGATGCCGCGGCCGGCCGTCATCCAGTTCACGTCGCCCGGCACGATCTTCTGCCGGAAGCCGAGGCTGTCGTGATGCATCAGCGAGCCGTCGAACAGGTAGGTGACGGTCGCGAGCCCGATGTGCGGATGCGGCAGCACGTCGATGCCGCGGCCGGCCGGCAGCATGGCCGGGCCCATCTCGTCGAAGAAGATGAACGGGCCGACGAGGCGCGCGGCGCGCGCGGGCAGCACGCGGCGCACGACGAGGTTGCCGATGTCGCTTTCGCGCGGCGTGAGCAGGGTCTTGATCGAGGCGGACATGACGGGAATCTCGTGACGGGGGCGGTGGCGGCGACGGGAGGTACTCAGGCGATCGCCGTGTCGATCGCGATCGGGTGCGTGAGGATCTTGTGCACCGGGCACGCGTTCGCGATCTGCAGCAGGCGTTCACGCTGCTCGTCGGTCAGGTTGCCGTCGAGCGTGATGCGGCGCACGATCGTGCTGCCCGCGCTGCCCGATTCGTGCGCGAGCTTCACGTGCACTTCGTCGAGCGGCCAGCCTTTTCGTTGCGCAACCATCTTCAGCGTGATCGCGGTGCACGCGCCGAGGCTCGACAGCAGCAGCGCGACGGGCGTCGGCGCCGTATCGCCGCCGCCGAGCGACGCGGGTTCGTCGGCGCGCCACTGGTGGACGCCGTCGGTGAAGTGGACGAGGTAATCGACCGGGCCGATGCTCGCTTCGACGGTGAGTTCGCTCATTGAAATTCCAGGTGGGGAAAGGGGGCGGGCTTGCCGGCAGGCCGGACGTCAGGGTTCGAGCAGGCGCTGCAGCCGCAGCTCCTCGAAATCCAGTTCGGATTCTATGCGGTGCAGCACCGCGTCGTCGACCCGGCCGTCGCGATGCAGGCCGAGCAGCGCGTCGCGCGACACGCCGACGAGTTCGAGCTCGACGCGCAGCATCCGCGCGCGCACGTCCGCGGGCTCCGCGCCGTCGCGGTGCGCGCGTTCGTTGAACGCGACGCGGCTGCGGTATTCGGTCAGCAGCCGGTCGAGCGATGCGCGTTCGAGGCCGGCGCCGCGCTGCTCGCGCGCGGCGAGCTCGGCAAGCGCCGCGCCGAACGTGTGCGCGCGCACCGCGTGTTCGGACATCGTGCGGCGCGCGGCCGGGCGCAGTTTCAGCACGCGGATCAGCGGCGCGAGCGTGCCGCCCTGCACGACGAGCGTCGCGATGATCAGCAGGAACGTGCTGAACAGGATCAGGTCGCGGCCCGGGAAATTGGCCGGCAGCGCGATCGCGGCCGCGAGGCTCACGACGCCGCGCATGCCCGACCAGCCGAGCACGACGGCTTCGCGCCACGACCACGCCGCGTGGCCCGCGCGCCGCACGCGCAGGCGGCCCGGCAGCCACATCGCGACGAACACCCACACGATGCGCGCGCCGATTGCGGCGGCCGTCGCCGGCAGCGCGACCCGCAGGCCGGCCATCAGCACCGCGCCTTCGTGGTTCACGCCCGCGAGGATCGCGTGCAGCGCGAGGCCGATCAGGATGAACACGAGCGCGTCGAGCACGAACACGATCGCTTCCCACGTCGCCTTCGCCTTGATCCGCATGTCGGCGCCGAACACGCGATGCTGGCGCACGCCGAGCACGAGGCCGCAGGTGACGACCGACAGCACGCCGGAGCCGTGGACGGCTTCCGCGATCCCGTAGCTGCCCCATGCCATCGCGAACGTTACGACGATGCCGAGCATCGGCTCGCGCAGGCGCTGCAGCACCCAGCACATCGCATGGCCGCACGCGAGGCCGACCGCGATGCCGATCAGCGTGAGCGAGAAGAACAGGCCGGTCGCGCTCGCCGCCGTGATCGATACGGCGAGCGCGGCCGACACGGCCATCTGGTACAGCAGCAGGCCCGATGCGTCGTTGACGAGGCTTTCGCCTTCCAGCACCGCGACGAGCCGCGCGGGCAGCGGGTGGCGCTGCAGGATCGCCTTCGCGGCGACCGCGTCGGGCGGCGACACGATCGCGCCGAGCGTGAAGCACGCGGCCCACGGCAGCGCGGGATTCGCCGCATGCACGGCGAGCGCGACCGCGACGGTCGTGAACGCCACGGCCCCGAGCGCGAGCGACGCGATCGAGGCGAGCTCCTGCCGGAATTCCTTCCAGGCGGTATAGAACCCGCTCGACATCAGCAGCGGCGGCAGCACGGCCGCGAGCAGCAGCGCCGGGTCCATGTCGGGCACGCGCTTGCCGGCGACGGCGACCACGCAGCCGCCGAGCAGCAGCACGACGGCCGGCGGAATCGAGATTCGCTCGGCGAGCCAGGTGAGGGCGCCCGCGCCGCAGATCAACAGCAACAGGTAATGGAACAGCTCGACGTTGGTCATGCGTGGCCGGCGGCGATGGGGTGGATCAAGAAGGCTTGCGGTCGTTCGCGGCGCCGCCCGGCAGCGCGCCGAACATGTGCTGGCTGCACTTCGCATCGCGCCATGCGGTGTTCAGACGATGGCCGGACAGCATGCGCCGCGCGACGGGCAGGATCTGTTCGCCGGCCAGCATGCCGAGCAGGCCGACGAGCGCGATGACCGGCGGCGCGGGCGAGTTCACGCCGATCGCGCCGTAGATGACGCCGGCGAGGATGCCGGCGAGCAGCGACAGGACATACGGTTTCATGGTGGTGCGCCTCGTGATGGCCGAGCGGCACCGGAACGGCGCCGTCAGAGTCTTGAAAGCGTATCGGGTTTGCGTGAAGAAAAAAAGGGCGGGCGGCCCCGAACGGACACCCATTCGGGAATCGCATCGATTCCATTCCTTGGGTGTTCGCGCCGCGCGTTTGCGGCTTAAATGTGTCGGCCCGGATGATGACGATCCGGCGCCGACGCATTCCGGGCGCCTCCCGTTTTCACGGTCGAGGCGGGCCCCCTTTTTCCGTTCACAGGACCCATCCGCCATGAGCAACCCGAAACTTGAGGTACTGACGCCGCACAACAGCCAGCTGATCTTCATCGATCAGCAGCCACAGATGGCGTTCGGCGTGCAGTCGATCGATCGCCAGACGCTGAAGAACAACGTCGTCGGGCTCGCGAAGGCCGCGAAGGTCTTCAACATCCCCACCACGATCACGACGGTCGAAAGCGAGAGCTTCTCGGGCCACACGTATCCCGAACTGCTCGACGTGTTCCCGAACCAGAAGACGCTCGAACGCACGTCGATGAACTCGTGGGACGACCAGAAGGTGCGCGACGCGCTCGCCGCGAACGGCCGCAAGAAGGTCGTCGTGTCGGGCCTGTGGACCGAAGTCTGCAACACGACGTTCGCGTTGTGCGCGATGCTCGAAGGCGACTACGAGATCTACATGGTCGCCGACGCATCGGGCGGCACGTCGCAGGCCGCGCACGACTTCGCGATGCAGCGCATGGTGCAGGCCGGCGTCGTGCCGGTCACGTGGCAGCAGGTGCTGCTCGAATGGCAGCGCGACTGGGCGCGCCGTGACACCTACGATGCCGTGGTTGCGATCGCCAAGGAGCATTCCGGCGCATACGGGATGGGCATCGACTACGCGTACACGATGGTCCACAAGGCGCAGCAGCGTACCGCGACGCCGCACGAGTCGATTCCGGCCGTGCCGGCGAAGTAACGGGCCGCCGGCCGCGATCGCCGCGATCGCCGCGACGGTTACTGCAGCGATCGCGTGCCGTCGGCCGTCACGCGTTCAGGCGGCGGGCAGCGCCCACGGCGCGCGCGAAAAATGTTCGGCGAGGAAATCGAGCAGCACCGTCACGCGCGCGGCGCGCAGCATGCCGGGCGGCGTGACGAGGTTCACGTTGATGTCGGCGATCTTCCAGTCGCTCATCACTTCCTCGAGCGCGCCGCGCTGCAGTTCGTCCCACACCAGGAACTCGGGCTGCAGCGCGAGGCCGTGACCGCCGACGAGCGCGGGGAGGATCACGTCCGCATTGTTCGTGCGAATGCGACCATGCACGTTCACCCCGACATCCTCGCCGGATGCCGAATGGCGGAAGCGCCAGTGCTCGGGCGTCGGCAGGTTCGTATACGTGAGGCACACGTGCTGTTCGATGTCGCGCGGATGCGTGGGGCGGCCGCGCCGGTCGAGATACGCGGGCGACGCGACGAGCGGCCGGCGCACCGCGCAGAGGCGACGCGAGCGCAGCGTCGAATCGCTCAACTCGGCGATGCGGATCGCGACGTCGAAGCCGCCCGATACGATGTCGACGATGTGATCGGTGAGCACGAGATCGATGTCGACGCGCGGATAGCGCTCGAGAAACGCGGGCAGCACCGGCGACAGATGGTGCAGCCCGAACGACATCGGCGCGTTCACGCGCACGAGGCCGTGCGGTTCGAGCGCTTGCGCGGTGGCCTCGTTCTCGATCAGTTCCGCGTCGGCGAGCAGGCGGATCGCGCGGTCGCGCAGCAGTTCGCCGGTCGGCGTGAGCGACAGCTTGCGCGACGTGCGGTACAGCAGCATCGCGCCGAGGCGCTTTTCGAGGCGCGCGATCGCTTTCGACACGGTCGGTTGCGAGACGCCGAGCAGCTCGGCGGCTTTCGCGAACGAACCGGTCTCCGCGACGCGCGCGAAGATGGCCCAGGCCTCGAGATCAGGAAGGTGTTGCATGGTCGGAACGGATGGCAGGGAAGCGAAACGGATGCGAGGGGAGCGTAGCATGCGGCCGATGCGATGCGGATCATTCTAATCCGGCCGGGAGAAATCGTTATGGAATCTTATCTAGTTTCATTGGGCGCCGGCGTGCTGATCGGCGTCGTGTACAGCGTGATCAAGGTACGCTCGCCTGCGCCGCCGCTGATCGCGTTGGTGGGCCTCGCCGGCATGCTGGTCGGCGTGCAGGCCATCGCGCCGGTTCGTCACTGGCTCGGCTTCTGACCGCATCGAGGAGATGTCAATGAGCGCAACCGATACTCAACCCGATCTGATCCTGCACAACAGGCACATCACGACGCTCGACCGCGCGAACCCGGTCGCGACCGCCGTCGCGATCAAGGACGGCCGCTTCGTCGCGGTCGGCAGCGAAGCGGACGTGATGCCGCTCGCGGGCCGCGCGACGAAGGTGGTCGATCTCGGCGG
>NZ_JAGIQD010000020.1:0-120413 GCF_017815045.1 Burkholderia sp. CpTa8-5 | reverse complement strand
CGAACAGGACCGTGAAACGACTCTACGCCGATGATAGTGCGGATTCCCGTGTGAAAGTAGGTAATCGTCAGGCTCCCTAAGCCAAGAACCCTCGCCCGACAAGGCGGGGGTTTTTGCATTGGCGCGGCGGAAATGTGTGGTGTGCCCGGCGTAGATCACACCTCGTGCCGAATAGCTACACGGCAGCGGACCTGAGTGACTGGCTCACTGCTGTCTCAGAACGATCGTCGCTTGTCACAGTTACTAACGGTATGGAGCATCGGGTACCGAGCTTCCAGACGGATAGTGACTTGCGACGCCGACCATCGGCAGTGCGGCGATCAAATCGGCGTGATGATGAGTCGCTTGTCCTCGACGGTAATCCGGACGCGTTCTCCTGCCTCGAATCCCGCGTCTTCAAGCCATACTCCAGCCAATTTGATCCACGGGAAGTACGTCGTGTTCAGTTTCCGGTGCGCCCTGATGGCACGGAGAACCCTAGACAAGGAATGATGGCGCGCTGACTCTTGAACAGTGACGAAGCGTTCCGTTACGGGGGTACGTGACTTATGATTGGCCTTAGCCATTTCCGACTCCTGAGGTGAGTTGGTTGTGGTCAGCGGGTCGTATGGGTGGCAGCCCATGCGGCCCGCGCTTTTGCGGTGATGCAAGTTGAGTGTACCCAACTGGTCATCTCGAAATATGGAAAACTCAACGAGTGGCCAATCGGCATAGTTTTTTGAGTTTTTGGTTGAACGAAGGTACAGCATAGATCTAGGTATCGCTGGACTATCAGTGCCCGGCCGTCTGGTCCGGTAGCGAGGGCGTGTGGTCCATTACACGCTGTCTTGCCTACTACCCTGCGCATAGGCACGAGATCGGATCGCCGTAGTGAGTCTGCTCGCGGGCGCTGATCAGGCCGTTGTTGTCGCTGCCCTGCATCGAATCGCCCACCGTCGTGGGATCGCTCTTCACGACGCTATAGCGCCCTGCTTGGAGGTGCCCGATTCACCTGGCCATAGGCGCCAATTAGCACTAGACGCCTCTCGGCGAAGACAGCGTACAGAAGCATCAGTCGCTCTGCTAACCCCGGCGTTGAGTGCGCTTTTTCGAAACCTCACACCGCGACGGAGAGCTCATCGAATCGGGATCCTCGCCGATTGGCCAATTCTCGTGCGGCTTTAGCGATATCGGGTAAGGTTACTGCGTTCTTTCCTTCGGAGCGGCAGGCGTGTTCCATCGCCTGCCTACGCTGGCGCGCATCCCCAGCTGTCCGTCAGTGCAGGATCACTTCTCTCGCGAGTACTCAAGCCTCGCTGCCCTGTCGGCAACGTAGATCTGGCTCGACAGGCTTTCCATCGCAAAGGCTTACCGGCGAACACGGGGCGTGAGAGAATCCTCCTAATCTCACGTCACACCGTGACAAGCCACTTTTTCAGCGAAAAAATCGATGAGTAACAACGATATTGTTCAAAAACTCTGGGGTCTCTGCAATATTCTGCGAGATGACGGAATTACTTATCATCAATATTTGAGCGAGCTTAGTTACTTGCTCTTTTTGAAGATGGCCGAGGAAACGGGGAGAGACCACGAGCTGGCAGAAGGATATCGATGGAAGGATCTCACTGCGAAGCGTGGCCAAGCACAGTTCGATTTCTATCGTGAGCAACTCGTAATGCTCGGAACCCATGGAACACCGCAGGTAAGGACAATCTTCGCAAACCCGACGTCATTGCTACGCCATGCGGATAATCTGAACGCTCTCGTTGATAAACTCGATTCATTGGACTGGTTCAACGCGAAGAAAGAAGGTCTCGGTGATCTATATGAAGGGTTGCTGCAAAAAAATGCTGCCGAAAAAAAGAGCGGTGCAGGGCAGTATTTCACCCCTCGTGCGTTAATTGAGTCGATCGTCAGTCTCGTTAAACCCCAGGCAGGGGAATTAATCCAGGATCCAGCTGCCGGTACCGGAGGTTTTCTGGTGGTGGCCAGTAACTTTGTACATGAAAATTCAGCAAAAAACTCCAAAGCCGCCAAATTTCAAGCTTGTGAGCTAGTTCAAGATACTCATCGTCTCCTGTTGATGAATGCAATTCTTCACGGCATGAAAGGAGACTTCATACTTGGAGATTCTCTGTCGAAGGAGGGGGCGGAACAGTTAACTGCCGCCGATGTAATTTTGACAAATCCTCCTTTTGGAAATAAGCGAGGTGGTGGATTACCCACTAGAACTGATCTTTTAACTCTCACGTCAAATAAGCAGCTTTCCTTTTTGCAACACGTGATTCTCCGATTAAAGCCGAGAGGGCGTGCTGCGGTGGTAGTTCCCGATAACGTTCTTTTCGAAGAAAATGCTGGTTATCAGGTGCGATCCGAGTTGTTTGAAAAATGCGATGTGCACACGATCCTTCGTTTGCCAGATGGAATTTTTTACGCTAACGTCAAGACAAATGTTTTGTTTTTTACAAAAGGTGAAAAGTCTTCCAAGGGCAACACAAAAGGGACATGGATTTACGATATGAGGACGAACGTTCCTGTATTTGGGAAGCGAACCCCCCTCGAACGAGAGCATTTTGCCGCATTCGAAGAGGCTTTCGGAACCGACGTGTACGGCCAATCGCCTCGAGTTCACGGGGCGGCTGATGACCGATTCCGCTTCTTTACTATTAACCAATTGCTGCAGCGTAACTTAAATCTTGATATTAGTTGGAAAGCCCAAGATCAATATAACGACGATGTTTCCGAAAATACAGACCCTGATGAAATCGTCTTTGAGATGCGCGCTCTGCTTGAAAGTGCATTGGACGAGCTCGATGCGCTCATTGAGCAGTCAATGCCTATCGATGGTGGGGTTATTTCGTGATCAATCAGTTGGAAATGAGTTTTTCGCCTCAAGATCAACTTAAGCTACGCGATCTTGTAACCGTCGCCAGCAAAATCGTGCATCCGGAGGAAACTCCAGATGCAATGTTTTTCTATGTGGCGATGGAGAATATTGAACAAGAAACGGGACGTATAGTAGAGAACCTGCCCGTGCAGGGGCGAAAGATAGCGAGTGCTAAATTTGAATTTAAGAAAGGGGATGTACTGTACGGTCGATTGAGACCCTACCTCCAAAAAGTCGCGATAGCCTCTTTTGATGGGATCTGCAGTACTGAAATCATACCATTACGCCCAAAGTCTGGTATTAGCGCAGAGTTTCTTAGAGAGTATCTTCTGAGCACCCTCCATCTCGCTCATGTAGAGGGGTTGGTGTCTGGGGCCAGAATGCCCAGACTTCGCACGACAGATCTCCTTGACGCTCCGGTTCCGGCTTTTTCAATACCAGACCAGCAGCAGATTGGTCGAGCTTGTACTATTCTCAGAGTGCGTGCTTACTCTGTTGAAGAGCGATTCAGGCAAGTATTAGCGCTGAGCGGTATTCATCGAGAGGCCGTCTTGCGCGCTAGTGATGGAGCTAACGAATTTACTCGCAAGGAAACCGGCAGCGCTGAACTCGACGGCGGAGCACTCTTGGCTCAGTTATTGGATTTTCGGCGCAGGGATTGGGAAACTGAACAAATTGCATTGTCTGAAAAATCAGGACGCGCTCTGAAGGGCGAAGACTGGAAGAAGAAATATCCGATCCCCAGTCCGCCCCCGATTGATGGATTGCCGCAGCTTCCTGCTGGTTGGGTTTGGGCAAGTGTCGAGCAGTTGACACTTGCCACATCCCCGCTTTGCTATGGAGTTGTACAACCAGGAGACGAAAGTTCGGAAGGCGTACCGATGGTTCGTGTAAACGACCTTCAAAATGATGCTATCCGCCCTGGTAAACTACGACGCATTGCATTCGACATCGACGAGGCGCATGCTCGTTCTCGTCTAAAAGGAGGAGAAGTCCTTGTGTCGATTGTTGGGACAATTGGTCGTGTCGCAATAGTGCCTCCCGAGATGGTTGGGGCAAATATTGCGCGCGCAATTGCCAAACTGACTGTCAATCCATTGATGCCTTCTGAGTGGATCGCAAATGCGTTAATGGCGCCGAGGTTACAGTTTTGGATGCAATCTTCCTCCCGCGAAGTTGCAAGAAAAACTCTCAACCTAGAGTCTCTTGGGAAGGCGGCAATCGCAATTCCACCCGCCTCAATGATCAATGAAACTTTGGATTTACAAGAAAAGCATCTTGAAAGAGTTAGGCAAACATCAAATAACGTAGAGCGGACTCTTCAGCGGCTGCAATATTTTCGCCGAAATGTTGTATCTCGAATATTCGCCACGAATGTCCGTATTCCCTTGTTTTCCACAGAATGGAATGCGGTGATTGCTAGCTTTTTTGAATCGACCACGGCTCAGCGGACTATTGTCGCTGAGGAGAATAAAAATTCGAAGGCCCATCGAACGAGTGGAAGAACCTCCGAGATGAATGAAAATGATCTCTTCTCAATTCTTTTAGATCACCCGGAAGGCCTGTCGCCATTCGATTTATTGCAACGATCTCGATATGCAACATCTACGATCGAGAGTTTTTATCAGGAATTGGCTGGCGAGGTAAAGAAGGGCCGAATTTCAGAGGTCCGAAATGGGATTCGAGAAGTTAAACTCCTTGTAAACGACGATGCGAGTCGATAAACTTTACCTGAAAGATTTCCGAAATCTATCTAATTTTGAGATAGATTTCGATGAAGATAGTCCCCGGACCGTGCTGATAGGGCGGAACGGTGTCGGAAAGACAAATCTACTCGAAGCGCTGACGCGAATTTTCCGTCAGTTGGATTTGCGTGAACGTCCCGATTTTGAGTACAAAATTCAATACTCCTGCAGCGGTCACGTCATCCAGGTGGAAGCTACACGTACGAAGGACAAGGCTGACAAGATTGCTATTTCGTTCAAAGTTGCCGCACAAGGCGACATCGATATTGATGCAGTGGAGTCTATTAGTGAATCTGCATTTTATAGATTAAATGACTCAACTAGATTACTACCGAAGCATGTCTTTGGCTATTATTCTGGTGCATCTTCGCGATTCCGAAATCTTTTCTCGCAGCACACAGAAATATATCGAGATCAGCTAATAGCTGGGGAAGAGGACACGATTCGACCACTGTTTTTGGCGGAGGACTGGCATAGTCAGTTTGTCCTTCTTGCTTTTTATTCAAAACGTGATCCGGAAATTGATAAATTTCTCAAATCTCAATTCGGCATTACCGGACTTGAATCGGTTTTATTTGCGCTCAATGAGCCATATTGGTACAAGAAGGAGCCTTCTCCAGAGGTCAGGGCTCGGGGAGACGAGCGCTATTGGTGGGCAGCAGGTACCGTAAAGACGTTTCTAGGGAAGTTGCACGACCAAGCCCTCGCACCCATGGAGACAACGGAGAAGGTTCCTGTTGGAATTCGTCGTACAAAAACCAAAGAACATCGCTACTGTTACATAAAATCCCATGAAGATCTCATCGCTATTGCACATGATATAGATCAAAAGGAATTTTTTAAGCGACTTGAAAGTACCGTTATGAGTGATCTTCTCAGAGAGGTGAAGATCAGATTTCATGTCGAAAATCAGAATTCGCTGCTTAGTTTTGATGATCTGAGCGAAGGCGAGCAACAACTTCTTACAGTTCTTGGATTGTTGCGCTTTACAAATCAAGATGAGTCACTTTTTTTACTTGATGAGCCGGATACACATCTCAATCCCGCTTGGTGTCTTGATTATCTCGATATTTTGACGAATTATGGTGGCGGGCTGAACAACAGTCAAATCATTATGACGACACACAGTCCTCTCGTTTTTGCAGGGTTAAAGAAAAATGAGGTAATTCTCCTTCAGAAGCGAGAAATTGACGCTGAAATTTATGCTGAGCACCCCGCGTCAGATCCTAAAGGGATGGGATTTTCGGCGATTTTGACAAGTGAATTTTTCGGATTGCGCATGGCTCTGGATCGAGAAACTACGGATTTGCTTGACGAAAAAAGGCGGCTTGGAAGCCTTGAATACAGGTCGCCGAAGGATGAAGAGCGCTTGGCGGAATTGAATAAGGAAATCGGGGAGTTAGATTTCTCAAATGAGGTCCGCGATCCGCTTTATAAAGATTTCGTTAGGGCGATGACGGACTTGGAAAATTCAGATCCAGAGATTGGTGCAACAGTGTTAACACCAGATGCTGTTGAGCGTCGCCGCGAGCTTGCAAAAAAAATATTGAGCCAAATTAAAAATAAATAGGCAATTATGAGATACATAAGACAGGACGATCTCCTTGCGCTTATTCCAGACAGTTGGTATGCCGAAACCGAAGCAGCACTGGAAGAGCTAAAGAAGTTATCGCCGGACGAGCGGGGAAAATTTTTTGCTGATAATGCGCTTTGGTCAAAGCTCAAGGAGCATCTTTGCAAATTATCTTCAGATAAATGTTGGTATTCGGAAAAGCGAATTTCGCCCTCCGAACTCGAGATCGATCATTTTCGACCGAAGTCGAGAGTCACCGGGGTGGCACCTCCGCATCGAGGTTATTGGTGGCTCGGGTTTGAATGGAAAAACTTCAGACTCGCATATTCACTAATAAACAAACGACGGAGAGATGTGCGTCAGGGGGATGTTCAAGGTAAAGGCTGCTATTTTCCTCTACTTGATGAAAAAGCTCGGGTGCCTGACGTAGCTCCAGCAGATATATCGAGAGAGGAACCAGAACTCATAGACCCTTGCCGTGCGGCAGATGTTTGGCTGCTAAGCTACGCCGTCGAAGCCGGAAAAATTGTCTCGAAATATACCGTGGAAACTAACAAGCGCAACCATCAGCGAGCGGAGTGCTCGATTGTCTTGTTTCATTTAAATGAAGGTTCGTTAATTCGCGATCGAAAAGATATTCAGGTGGCTTTAAAAAATCTTTCTGATAGGGCGGATAAACTGTTTACTCGGCAGGCAGAGAATGGTGATCTATCGGACGAAGATCAGCAAGAATTGAGCAGTTGTGTTGAACTTATAACTCAGAAGATCACGAGTAGCGCTCCATTCTCTGCCTTTGCGCGAGCGTGTATATATCAGCTAGGTGATCGAGGCTGGAACACGGAATTGTTGACGATGGCCTGACTACGAAAAATTCGCGGAACGAGATCTATGACTCCTTGTCTCGCTCGCGAACGACGGCGCAGCCTCAATCATTTGGTGCTTTACTCAGTTCATGAAAATTGAGTGAGCACACTCGGCTTCTAAGATTGTTGCCTATCTCCACAATCAATCCCGAGGCTGCGACGCTTATGCGTATGGCCCGGTATGTGGGAACGATCATATTCCGCCGTATGGGAAAGATGCCGCCAACTCGGGCGGCATGGTTTTTTGAATTTGAATGAAATTCTTGGTCGGTGCTTGATTGACTAATATTCAGCTTGTGAATTGCGAATCACTATTTGTGCATGCGATTGCGCAACCCGACCCGCGACTTCTGCTTTCCAGCGCTGCATCTAAGTGCTGGTCCCAGTCGCGACGGCAACCTTTAAATTATCTGTCGGGTTTTACTGACAATAGGACCGATTCTTTTGCTTAGTTAGTGCAGTTGCAAAAAACCGGTCCCGCGGTCGCGAAACTATAGTGCCAGTCGCGCGTACTTTGGCGCCCGACAGCCAGAAAGCGAAATCAAACGTCAATATTCCCCGCCCGCAACGCGTTCGACTCAATAAACGCCCGCCGCGGCTCGACATCATCCCCCATGAGGGTAGTAAAGATCCCATCCGCCGCAATCGCGTCTTCGATCTGCACGCGCAGCAGACGCCGCACTGCCGGATCCATCGTCGTTTCCCACAGCTGCTCGGGGTTCATCTCCCCCAGCCCCTTATAGCGTTGTTTCGAGACGTTCCGCTCAGCATCCGCCAGCAGCCACTTCATCGCGCTCTTGAAGTCCGCCACGGCCATGCTGCGCTCACCGCGCTTGATGACGGCCCCTTCCCCAATCAGCCCCTTGAACGTATTCGCGGTGGTCACGAGCTGCTGATAATCCGCCGTGTGCTGGAATTCCTGGTCGATGACCGAGACCCGCACATTGCCGTGATGCGTGCGTTCGACATGCAGCGCCCGCTGTTCGCGAACCGCGTCATACGAAGGCACAACCCGCACTTCGTTCTTCAGCGCTTCATCATGCAACGCAGCGTGCAGGGCCTTAGCCGAAGCCTCGGTCGACTCCTCGTTGGAAAGATCGATCACCACGCCATCCATGACCGCTTCCAGCGCAGCCGGGTCATACAACCGGCTCAACCGCTCGATCACGCTCTGCGACAGCAGATACGACCTTGCCAGCTCCCCGAGCGCATCACCCGAAATCGCCGCCGCATTCTCACCCGGCACCAGCTCCGACCCTTGCAGCGCCAACCGCAGCATGTGCGCGTTGAGCTCCACGTCGTCCTTCAGATACCGCTCGTCCTTGCCCGCCTTGATTTTGTAAAGAGGCGGCTGCGCGATATACACGTACCCGCGCTCGATCATGTCCGGCATCTGGCGATACAGGAACGTGAGCAGCAGCGTCCGGATGTGCGCACCGTCGACGTCCGCGTCGGTCATGATGATGATGCGGTGATAGCGGAGCTTGTCGAGGTTGTAGTCTTCCTTGCCGATCCCGCACCCAAGCGCGGTCACGAGCGTGACGATCTGCTCCGACGACAGCAGCTTGTCGTAGCGCGCCTTCTCGACGTTCAGCACCTTGCCGCGCAGCGGCAGGATCGCCTGGAACTTCCGGTCACGCCCTTGCTTCGCCGAGCCACCTGCCGAGTCACCCTCGACGATGTAGATTTCGCACTTCGCCGGGTCTTTCTCCTGGCAGTCCGCGAGCTTGCCCGGCAGGCCGACGCCGTCGAGCACGCCCTTGCGGCGCGTCATCTCACGCGCCTTCCGCGCAGCATCACGCGCACGCGCGGCTTCAACGATCTTCCCGCAGATGATCTTCGCGTCGATCGGCGTTTCCAGCAGGAACTCTTCGAGCGCCTTCGCCACAACTTCTTCAACCGGCGCACGAACCTCGGAAGAAACCAGCTTGTCCTTCGTCTGCGAGCTGAACTTCGGCTCCGGCACCTTCACGGAAAGCACGCACGACAGCCCTTCGCGCATGTCGTCGCCGGTCGTCTCGACCTTCGCCTTCTTCGCGATTTCGTTGTCGGTGATGTACTTGTTGATGACGCGCGTCATCGCGGCCCGCAGGCCGGTCAGGTGCGTGCCGCCGTCGCGCTGCGGAATGTTGTTCGTGAAGCACAGCACGTTTTCGTTGTAGCTGTCGTTCCACTGCATCGCGACTTCGACGCCCACGCCATCCTTCTCGCCGTTGGCGAAGAACACCGTCGGGTGCAGGTTGGTCTTCGTCTTGTTGATGTACTCGACGAAGCCCTTCACACCGCCGGCGAACGCGAAATCGTCTTCCTTGCCCGAACGCAGATCGGTGAGGCGAATCCGCACACCGTTGTTCAGGAACGAAAGCTCGCGCATCCGCTTCGCGAGGATGTCGTAGTGATACTCGACCGTGCCGAAAATGGTCGGATCGGCCATGAAGTGCACTTCGGTGCCGCGGTTCTCGGTGTCGCCGGTCACGAGCATCGGCGACACTTCCACGCCATCGACCACCTCGAGCACGCGATCCTGCGCCACGCCGCGATGGAACTCCATGAACCGCTTCTTGCCGTCACGGCGCACCGTGAGGCGCAGCCAGCTCGACAGCGCGTTCACGCACGACACACCCACGCCGTGCAGGCCACCGGACACCTTGTAGCTGTTCTGGTCGAACTTGCCGCCGGCATGCAGCTCGGTCATCACGATTTCCGCCGCACTGCGCTTCGGCTCGTGCTTGTCGTTCATCTTCACGTCGGTCGGAATCCCGCGGCCGTTGTCGGTCACGGAAATCGAGTTGTCGGCGTGAATCGTCACGTGGATGTCGTTGCAGTACCCGGCCAACGCTTCGTCGATCGAGTTGTCGAGCACCTCGAACACGAGGTGGTGCAGACCGGTGCCGTCCGACGTGTCGCCGATGTACATCCCGGGGCGCTTGCGCACCGCTTCCAGACCTTCGAGGATCTGGATCGACGAGGCGCCGTAGCTGCTGTTATCGGGTTGCGAATTGTGCTGTTCACTCATGGATATCTTCCGGTTCTGCGGGGCCACTCTCGTGGCGGCGCGGTGCGTTTCAGCGAGAAATCGCCGGGCCGCTCCAGTTTCCTGGCCCGCCCCAAGTGCCGAAAAGGCACCAAAAGGGCGGGTTGTCGGTTCGCCATAAAAACGCCAAAGGGGCTTGCCGCCCCCTGGTGTGTGTCGCGATGTCGAGCGCGTCAGATGCGCATCGGCATCACGACATACTTGAACTCGTCGTTCTCGGGCACGGTGATCAGCGCGCTCGAGCTGGCGTCGCCGAGGCTCACCTGCACGGTGTCGACCTTCAGGTTCGCGAGCACGTCGAGCAGATACGTGACGTTGAAGCCGATGTCGACGGTATCGCCCTGGTAGGCGATTTCGAGTTCTTCCTGCGCCTCTTCCTGATCGGCGTTGGTCGACATGATCTTCAGCTGGCCCGGCGCGATGATGCAGCGCACGCCCTTGAACTTGTCCGAGGTCAGGATCGCCGCGCGCTGCAGCGAACGCTGCAGCTCTTCACGGCCGATCTCGAACGTGTTCTTGTGCGCCTTCGGGATCACGCGCTGGAAGTCGGGGAACTTGCCCTCGACGAGTTTCGACACGAGCTCGACTTGGCCGAACGTGAACTTGGCCTGGGTTTGCGCGATGTCGATGGTGACGGTGTCGTCGATGTCTTCGAGCAGGCGCTGCAGCTCGAGAATCGTCTTGCGCGGCACGATGACTTCCTGGCGGCCGAACGTGCCGCCTTCGAGCTTCATCGACGAGAACGCGAGGCGGTGGCCGTCGGTGGCCACGGCCATCAGCTGGTCGCCGTCGACGACGAGCAGCATGCCGTTCAGGTAGTAGCGGATGTCCTGCTGCGCCATCGCGAAGTGCACCATGCCGAGCAACTGGCGGAACGACTTCTGCGGGACGGTGAGCGTGGCGCCGAAATCCTTCGCCTGCGCGACGGTCGGGAACTCGTCGGCCGCCAGCGTCTGCAGTGCGAAACGGCTCTTGCCGGATTGAACGGTGAGGCGCTTGTCGGCGAGCGACAGCGTGACCTGGCCGTCAGGCATCGCACGCAGGATGTCGAGCAGCTTGCGCGCCGCGACGGTGGTCGCGACCTGGTCGCCGCCGACGCCGAAATCGGCGCGCGTGGTGATCTGCAGCTCCAGGTCGGTCGACAGGAATGAAACGTCCGGGCCGTTCTTGGTGATCAGCAGGTTGGCGAGGATCGGCAACGTATGGCGGCGTTCGACGATGCCGCTGACCGTTTGCAGCGGCCTGAGGAGGGTGTCTCGTTCGGTCTTGACCAGTTGCATAGAGTTCCTTCGTTGAGTAACGGCCTGCAGCGCAGCAGCCTCGCAGCGCCCCGCCGGCCGGGCTCTTGGCCCGCCACCACCGGGGCGGTCAAACCAGTATTGTGCCTCAAAACCGAACCGCCCCCCTTAAATTGGGGCGGAGGCCGAATTATCAAGCGCGGCGCGCGCGCTCAGCCCTTCAGCGTCTGTTCCAGCACGTGCAGCTCGTGGTTGAGCTGCGCGTCCTTGCTTCGCTCGTCGGCGATCTTGCGCACCGCGTGCAGCACGGTGGTGTGATCGCGCCCGCCGAACAGCTCGCCGATTTCCGGCAGGCTCTTCTGCGTGAGTTCCTTCGCCAGGTACATCGCAATCTGCCGCGGCCGCGCGATGTTCGCGGGGCGCTTCTTCGAATACATGTCGGCGACCTTGATGTTGTAGAAGTCGGCGACGGTCTTCTGGATGTTCTCGACCGAAATCTGCCGGTTCTGCACGGTCAGCAGGTCCTTCAGCGCTTCCTTGGTCAGCTCGATCGAGATCTCGCGGCCGTGGAACTTCGAATACGCGAGGATCTTGCGCAGCGCGCCTTCGAGTTCGCGCACGTTCGAGCGCAGATGCTTCGCGACGAAGAACGCGACGTCTTCCGACAGGTTCACGCCTTCCGACTGCGCCTTGCGCATCAGGATCGCGACGCGCATTTCCAGCTCGGGCGGCTCGATCGCGACGGTGAGGCCCGAGTCGAAGCGCGAGATCAGGCGATCGTCGATGCCCGAGATTTCCTTCGGATACGTGTCGCTGGTGATGATCACCTGCGCCTTGTTCGCGACCAGCGCTTCGAACGCGTAGAAGAATTCCTCTTGCGTGCGCGACTTGCCGGAGAAGAACTGGATATCGTCGATCAGCAGCAGGTCGAGCGAGTGGTAGTAGCGCTTGAAGTCGTCGAACGCCTTGCGCTGGTACGCCTTCACTACGTCCGACACGTATTGCTCGGCATGGATGTAGCGGATTCGCGCGCCGGCCTTGTCGAGCAGCAGCTGGTTGCCGATCGCGTGGATCAGGTGGGTCTTGCCGAGGCCGACGCCGCCGTACAGGAACAGCGGGTTGTACGAGATGCCCGGGTTGTCCGCGACCTGGATTGCGGCGGCGCGCGCGAGCTGGTTCGCCTTGCCCGTCACGAAGTTGTCGAACGTGAGCACGGGGTTCAGCTTCGAACGTTCGTACATCGAATCGGCTTCGCCGCCGTTCGCGGGTGCGGCACCGGGGCCCGGACGCCACGTGCGGCGGCCGGCCGCCGCTTCGTGCGCGGGCAGGCTCGGCAGGTCGATGTCGGCGTCGTCGGCGTTCAGGTGGTGCGCGGCGGCCGCCGACGGCGTCATCGGCACGTCGGCCGGCGCGGCGGGCGCAGCGGAAGCATTCGCGGTCAGGTTGGCGGCGATCGCGGCGACCGTCGCCGCCGGGCCGCTCGGGGCCAGCGGCGCACGCGGGGCGGCCGGCGCGGCGCCCGCGGGGGCGCTGCGCATGCCGGCCTTCGGATCGAGGACGAACTGGACTTCGATCGGCGTGTTCCAGAATTCACGGGCCAGATCGCTGATCCGGCCCGAAAACTGGCTCTTGACCCAGTCCAGCTTGAAGCGGTTCGGCGCGGCGATGGACAGCGTGTTCGCCGACGCATCGAAGGCCACCGGGGCCAAGGGTTTGATCCACGTCACGTACTGCTGGGGCGTTAGCTCGCGCTCCAGCAGTGCGGAACAGTGTTGCCAGAAATCGTTCATCAAGTAACTGTCGTTTTTTGCGTGCACAGCGCGGCTCGCCGGCGCCCTTGTCGCGGTCGCGCAACAAGGCCCGAAGCGGTCGTGCGAGCGTGCCTCGGACGCCTGCGTCACAGTCGTGGAGGGGCAGGCGCGAGCCGAAGCGGCGTGCGGGATTCTTGGAGATAAGGCGAGATTCTAACGCCAAACGCGGCCACAGCGGGACTTATCCACAGGCTGGGTTTGTGGGTCGCGGGGCCGGATCGGAGCGGCCCGGCACAGGCGAGCGACTCGTAAAGTATTGACCGTCAACGGAAAAACGGTTTAAATAGCGGGTTCCGCGAAAACCAATCCTGTATTCCCGGCGATTGCGTTCGCCCGAATGCCTCCGGTTAAGGGCACGCGGTCCCCTGAATTTCGACATTCTCGAACAAGTGAGAACATCATGAAACGTACTTACCAACCGTCCGTGACGCGCCGCAAGCGCACCCATGGCTTCCGTGTCCGCATGAAGACGGCAGGTGGCCGCAAGGTCATCAACGCTCGCCGCGCGAAGGGCCGCAAGCGCCTCGCCATCTAAGGCAGGTTGCGCGCTGTGTCCGCCGTCCGCAGTCCTGCGGAAGGTGCCGTCGAGCCGGGTGCGAATCCGTCGCAGACGAAAGCCGCCTTCCCGAAAGCTGCGCGACTTCTGAAAACGGATGAATTTTCATCCGTTTTTCGTTTGCGCCCCTGGCGGCGCTCCGCGCACTTCGTGATCTACGGCAAGCCGACCGGTCAGCCTGCACGTCTGGGGCTCGTCATCGGCAAGAAGTATGCGCCGCGAGCGGTTACCCGTAACCTCGTGAAGCGGCTGGCGCGCGATCAGTTTCGCCTGCGCCGGGCCGAATTCGCCGGTTACGACCTGCTGCTGCGGCAGCACACGCGCTTCGACAAGAAAGCGCTGCCGAGTGCGGCTTCCGCCCCGCTCGCGGCGATGTGCGCGGCCGAGATCCGCGAACTGCTCGACAGGGCAGTCCGGGAAATCGCGCGCCGCGCGTCGAAGCCCGCGTCCGAGTGACGCATCCGTGCCCGGCGCGGCGTTCGCGCCCGCCCGGCCGGTTTTGACGCGGCGTCGTACGGCGTCGCCCAAGGTATGGAAACGGTATTGATCGCCTTGCTGCGCTTCTACAAGGTTGCCGTGAGCCCGATGCTCGGCAACCGTTGCCGTTTTTATCCTTCCTGTTCGGATTACGCGCGCGAGGCAATCCAGTATCATGGCGCCGCGCGCGGCACGTATCTCGCCGTCAGGCGCGTGTGCCGATGCCACCCGTTTTCCGCGGGCGGCGTCGACCTCGTCCCGCCGCCCAACTCCGACACTCGCGCTCGCGGCGAAGCCGACGCGCGGTCCCATCGACTCTGAGACAACGCATGGATATCAAACGCACCGTCCTATGGGTGATCTTCTTCATGTCAGCTGTCATGCTGTACGACAACTGGCAGCGGGACCATGGACGCCCGTCGATGTTCTTCCCGAGCGCCACGCAGACGGCCCCGGCTGCTGCCGGCGGCGCATCGGGCACGGGCGCGACGAAGACCGCAGGTGACGTGCCGGCCGCCGCAGCCGGCGCCGCACCGTCGACGACGGCCCCGGCCGCGCAGGCGCAGCTCGTGAAGTTCTCGACCGACGTGTACGACGGCGAAATCGACACGCGCGGCGGCACGCTCGCGAAGCTGACGCTGAAGAAGCAGGGCGACGGCAAGCAGCCCGACCTGTACATCACGCTGTTCGACCACACGGCCGGCCACACGTATCTCGCACGCACGGGCCTGCTCGGCGGCGATTTCCCGAACCACAACGACGTCTACACGCAGCTGAACCCCGGCTCGACGTCGTTGACGGGCGACCAGAACACGCTGAAGCTGTCGTTCGAATCGCCGGTGAAGGGCGGCGTGAAGGTCGTGAAGACCTACACGTTCACGCGCGGCAGCTATGTGATCGGCGTCGACACCAAGATCGACAACGTCGGCACGGCGCCCGTCACGCCGACGGTCTACATGGAACTGGTGCGCGACAACACGGCCGTCGAAACGCCGATGTTCTCGCATACGTTCCTCGGGCCGGCGGTCTATACGGACGCGAAGCACTTCCAGAAGATCGACTTCAGCGACCTCGACAAGAACAAGGCGAACTTCGAGAAGGCCGCCGACAACGGCTGGGTTGCGATGGTGCAGCACTACTTCGCGTCGGCCTGGATTCCGCAGCAGGGCGCGAAGCGCGACATCTACGCTGAAAAGATCGATCCGACGCTGTATCGCGTCGGCGTGAAGCAGCCGGTCGCCGCGATCGCGCCGGGCCAGTCGGCCGACGTGCAGGCGCGCCTGTTCGCCGGTCCGGAAGAAGAGCGCATGCTCGAAGGCATCGCGCCGGGCCTGGAGCTCGTGAAGGACTACGGTTGGGTGACGATCATCGCGAAGCCGCTGTTCTGGCTGCTCGAGAAGATCCACAGCTACGTCGGCAACTGGGGCTGGGCGATCGTGCTGCTGACGGTGCTGATCAAGGCCGTGTTCTTCCCGCTGTCGGCTGCGAGCTACAAGTCGATGGCGCGCATGAAGGAAATCACGCCGCGCATGCAGGCGCTGCGCGAACGCTTCAAGAGCGATCCGCAGAAGATGAACGCCGCGCTGATGGAGCTGTACAAGACCGAGAAGGTCAATCCGTTCGGCGGCTGCCTGCCGGTCGTGATCCAGATCCCGGTGTTCATCTCGCTGTACTGGGTGCTGCTCGCGTCGGTGGAAATGCGCGGCGCGCCGTGGATTCTGTGGATTCACGACCTGTCGCAGCGCGATCCGTTCTTCATCCTGCCGGTGCTGATGGCCGTGTCGATGTTCGTGCAGACGAGCCTGAACCCGACGCCGCCGGACCCGGTCCAGGCGAAGATGATGAAGTTCATGCCGATCGCGTTCTCGGTGATGTTCTTCTTCTTCCCGGCTGGCCTCGTGCTGTACTACGTCGTGAACAACGTGCTGTCGATCGCGCAGCAGTACTACATCACGCGCAAGCTCGGCGGCGTCAAGAAGAAGCCGGCCTGACGCTTGATGCATTCGCGGGCGGCCAGCCGCCTGCGATGCTCGCAAAAAAAGCCGCATGGTTCGCGACCATGCGGCTTTTTGTTTCCCGGTGACGGTGACGGCGCGTGCGGTGGCTGTCGCTCAGGCCTTCTTCGCTTCGAGTTTCGGATCGCCGTAGAACTGCTCGACGAGTTCCTGAACGAGGTAGCGCTGGTGTGGAGACAGCGCCTCGATCTTCGATGCGAGTTCAATCGTCTCGGGCGTCGGCGGATAGCGTTCGTCGCGCGGCAGCGGTTGCGGCGTCGGATGTTCGACCACGCTCGGCGACGGCCCGTAATGCAGCCAGTGCACTTCAACGCGCAACCATTCGGCCAGCGTTTCGAGTTTGTCCGACGTCGGGATCGTGCGGCCCGTCAGCCATTTGTGCGCGGTTTGCGGCGAAACGGGGTGCGTTCCGCGGTGACGCAGATTGAATCGGTTCGCCAGCTCCGTCGCGCCCGTGACCTTCTCCGGGCTGCGCCGCAGGGCGAATTTCAGGCGTTCCGAGAACGCGGCTTTTTCTTCGGATGTCGGCATGGGGGAGATTGTGCAATTTCATCGCCGCATTTCAGACAACCATATAAGATAAACATATCTCATTCGGACGAATCCCGACCGGGATCAGGATGGTGGATGAAATTGAGGGACGCAGTGTCGAGCCGCTCCAGCAAACATACTTGTCCGAAATGGCGGGTGGCTCATCACGCTGGACTGATACTTAGCTTATCCCCGGCGGGATAAATTCGGGCGAGTCCGAATCGGGCGCCGCGGCCGGTGGCTGATGAGCCCGCACGCTACAATGCCGGCGTTCCTCTGCCCGAACTGTTGCGCGGGCGCACCATTGACTCGCTGATTACCCGATTGCTCTGATTGCCATGCTCGCTACCGATTCCGATCCGATCGTCGCCATTGCCACTGCTGCCGGCCGGGGCGGCATCGGCGTCGTCCGCGTGTCGTTCGGGCGCGGCGGCGAGGCGGCCGCGCTGCCGCTGGTCGACGCGTTGTGCGGGCAGACACTCGCGCCGCGCCATGCGAGCTACGTGCCGTTCCTCGACGCGCACGGCGCGCCGCTCGACCGCGGGATCGCGCTGTATTTCCCGGCGCCGCATTCGTATACCGGCGAGCACGTGCTCGAACTGCAGGGGCATGGCGGGCCGATCGTGATGCAGTTGCTGCTGCAGCGTTGCCTGGATGCAGGGCGCGACTTCGGGCTGCGGCTCGCGGAGCCGGGCGAATTCACGCGGCGCGCGTTCCTGAACGACAAACTCGACCTTGCGCAGGCCGAGGCCGTCGCCGACCTGATCGAGGCGAGCACCGAGGCGGCCGCGCGCTCGGCCGGGCGTTCGCTCGACGGCGCGTTCTCGCGGCAGATCCATGCGCTCGTCGAGGACGTGATCACGCTGCGGATGCTGGTTGAGGCGACGCTCGATTTTCCGGAGGAGGAAATCGACTTCCTCGAAGCGGCCGACGCGCGCGGCAAGCTCGCGAGGATTCGCGAACAACTCGCACACGTGCTCGGCGACGCGCGGCAGGGGGCGCTGTTGCGTGAAGGGCTGTCGGTCGTGCTGGCGGGGCAGCCGAACGTCGGCAAGTCGTCGCTGCTGAATGCGCTGGCGGGCGCCGAGCTGGCGATCGTCACGCCGATCGCCGGCACGACGCGCGACAAGGTCGCGCAGACGATCCAGGTCGAAGGGATTCCGCTGCACATCATCGATACGGCCGGGTTGCGCGAGACGGAAGACGAAGTCGAGCGGATCGGCATTGCACGCACGTGGAGCGAGATCGAGCGTGCGGATGTCGTGCTGCATCTGCTCGATTCGCGCACGGGGATGACGCCGGACGACGGGACGATCGCCGCGCGGTTTCCGGCCGGCGTGCCGGTGGTGCGCGTGCTGAACAAGACGGATCTGACCGGCGTGCCGGCGTGCGTCGAGCATCCGGCGGCGGAAGGCGATCTGACCGAGGTGCACCTGTCGGCGAAGCGCGGCGACGGGATCGATATGTTGCGTGCCGAGCTGCTGCGGATTGCGGGGTGGCAGGCGGGGGCGGAAGGCGTGTATCTCGCACGCGAGCGGCATCTGATCGCGCTGCGGGCCGCGCAGGAACATCTTGCACAGGCGGCGGATCATGCGGAGCAACGCGCTCAGTCGCTCGATCTGTTTGCCGAGGAGCTGCGGCTCGCGCAGGAGCAGCTCAATGCGATTACCGGGGAGTTTACGTCGGATGATCTGCTGGGGGTGATTTTCAGCAGGTTTTGTATCGGGAAATAGAAACGAAAAGGATTGCAGGCCGGGAATGGCACGGCCATTGCCCGGTTATAGAGCATGTCTGCATCCGCGTGACGACTGCCAACCAGGTTGCCACAGTGGTTTTTACAGGCGCGGACGTGCCGCTAGCAGCCGATCGATGAACGCTGGCGGAAGCGGTATATATACAGAATCATCTCCGCCGTCGCCTTTTGAAAAGGCCACGTAGGCATCGCTATAGCTATTCCAGGAAATTTCGGGAGTAGGTGTGTTAAATGTGTGCTGAGCTAGCAACCTTCCGGTTTGCGCGCGGTATACGCGGCCAACGTACCGAGAATCTCCACCCGGAACCCAGGCTAAAAGGCACAGGTCGGCAATATATATTCCATCTGGAGATGTCGATTTTCTACATTCTTCCCCTTGAGGGGTTCTGTCAAAGGCAAAAATGCCGATCAGTGCCGCAAAGAGCAATGAGAAGATAATTTTTGAAGAATTCGTCATGATTTTTTGTTGGGTTTGATCATAGCCGAATTTTTATGAATGGGGAAATTGGAATGTATTTTTTGTCGGAGTAGATGATAAAGTCCCCACCTCTGCCATGCATTTCAGACCATCTTCTAAAATCGATGTTCTCCACAGGATAGTAAACATTCCCTTTGATGAATGGATTGCCCCTGGCGACGGCGTATTTGACATATGGGACATGCTCGGAGTTCAAGAATGCAGCGGCTGCACTGTATGGGACGACGATGACGCCGTCGCTACTCCAGTGCCCTAAATATTGAGATCGCTCGCCTGACTTGTCGGTAAATGTATAGTTGTCTTTCACATACACCCACAGTCCCGTCACTTCGGCTGTCGTTCGGCGCGAATCCACATCCCATGAGAAGCGCGCACTTCCGAGCGCTGCATATATATTAAAGGAACCGAGCGCCCCGGATAAGTCATCGGGTACACCATTGTTGCGAAGCTGTGCATCCAGTTGAGTTCCAATTTTTTGCCCGAGCGTGCTGTCTACTCTTGAGTATTGAAATTGAAATCGTCGGTGGATGCTGCGAAGATCATTCCCGCAAATGTCGTCGGTATAGAGTCGCGTTGCACAGTCTTTGTACGGGAGCAGCAGCTTGTAGAGTTGGTTTATGGATTTTTGTGAGCGAATTTCTTCATTGATCAGGTGGTCGAATTGCTGCTTTGCCCGGGGGAAACGAAGAACCCAATCCAATTTAACGGTAGACATGTCGTACATGTCGGAGGGGTATGATAGTCCGTCTTGATTGATTTCCACCTCTTCGTCCGAAGAGGTGCGCGAGTAATTTAATTTTCCGGAAAACCATCGCTCCATCAGTGCGGCAGATGTCGGGAGGTATATCTTGCGCATTGTTGCGGGAATTTCCTGGATATCGAACGCTGGTACGGAATCGTCTCTTTTTAGTTTCACGATGGTGGGTTTGGGAGAATCGGGGGCATTGAGCCATGCTTGAAAGCGTGCCAGCGACTTGCCGACCCTCTCCAAACCATCAACCATTTTGTCAAGCGAGTCGCGCTTTGGCTCGGTGGATGCATGCTTGGGTTCGGCTACTTTCGGTTTTTGTAGTATCGGAAGCGGTGGTGCAGGCTTATCCATGGAAAGCGCGATGTTTGGAACGATTTTGCACCCATCTGCGCCGTCATGAAATTTCCATTTCCAAATGAACTTATTTATTGTGAAGTAGGGAATTTTATCCAGATCTGATGGCATTTCTGCTTTAGCTCCGTTGATGTTGGGCGGTATGCGTAATGCCTGTTACGCTAACGTGCTCATGCCCCGGAAATCAATCGAACTAGTTTGAAATGGTTATCCAGATGGTTGAGTTTCAGACGAAATATTCTTTGAACTTTCCCGGCCATCTAAGCGCGCTGGGCGCATGAGATCGCCGATGGGTAAGTCGATACCCGCAGGAACTGCGCTCTTTAAAATTCTTCTTGGCAAGGCAGTTGGAGCGAGCGTTAGCCCGCATCTAAACCACGAACTCGAGGAGAGGCCTAACGTTTCGTGGAATGGGCGTCTGTGGGTCGCCACGACGCTCGTGCCGCTGATGTCCACCGGGGCGGTGCCGACACGTCGGGTCCTTTCGAACTTCTCGCTGTCAATTTCGCCGCAGCGAGGGCGATATGCTGGACGACGGTCGAGGCATGACTGATCGAAGATCAGCCCACAAAGATGCGCGCCTCGAGCGTCCGGACCGTCACCTCTATCAATCCCAATGACGATGATGATGGTAATACCCACCCCCACCGTAATACCCGCCACCATCCGGCACGACGATACAGCCGCTCAACAACACGGCGACGCCGGCAATCAGCAAAAGGGCCTTCTTCATCGCGTTCACCTGCTCGGATTCAACATGAAACCCAGCATAGCGAGCGGCCCCGGCCCGGGCTGTAAGCGATCGTATCCCGGCGCCGCAATCCGTAACGGCGGATTATTCCGGTCACAATGACCGTAACAATTGGCCAAACAGCAGACGTTTCAGGCGACGACGACCCGGTTTCGCCCCGCATCCTTCGCCCGATACAGCGCGGCGTCGGCGGCTTCGATCAACGCGTCGGGGGTCGACAGATCGTCGGCCGACACGGTCGCGCAACCTACGCTGACGCTCACGCGTCCGGCCGGCGAGTCGGGCATCGCGAGGTCGAGCCGCAGCACCGCGTCGCGCACTTCGTCGGCCACCACCCGCGCACCGCGCGCGCCGGTGTTCGGCAGCACGACCG
Source organism: Burkholderia sp. CpTa8-5 (assembly GCF_017815045.1). Lineage (NCBI taxonomy): Bacteria > Pseudomonadati > Pseudomonadota > Betaproteobacteria > Burkholderiales > Burkholderiaceae > Burkholderia > Burkholderia sp. CpTa8-5. The sequence goes on along the minus strand of NZ_JAGIQD010000020.1, from coordinate 99,244 downwards.
CGAACTCCTCGCCGCCGTAACGCGCGACGATATCGGACGGCCGCCGCACCGCGCCGGTCAGTGCATTCGCGACGGCGATCAGGCACGCATCGCCCTTCACGTGACCGAACGCGTCGTTGTATGCCTTGAAGTGGTCGACGTCGACCATCAGCAGCGACAGCGGTTCGCCCTGCCGCCGCGCCTGCAGGAACAGCGTGTGGAAATGATCGTTGAAATGGCTGCGGTTGAACGCGCCCGTGAGCCCGTCGCGCGCGGACGAGCGGATCAGCGTCGCGTGCGCTTCGAACAACTGCTGATACAGCATCGTCACTTCCCACGCGAGCACGCACACGAGCACGCCGGGCGTGAACATGCTGAACACGCGCGCGACATACCAGCCGACCGTGAAGCGGTTCGTGCTCAGCAAGTTCAGCGTCGTATCGGTGAGGCACGCGAGCACCGCGATCGCGAGCCACAGGTCGAGCGTCGTGCGCAGCCGGCCGGTGACCAGTACGGCCACGAGCGCGAGCACATTGAGAATCCACACGACGAGCGCGATGCCGTTGACGGGCAGCACGGCAGCGTCGCGGGGCGGATGGAACGCGGGCGGCAGCGACACGTTCAGCGCGATCGCGCACAGGAGCGCCGCGGCGACGGCCGGGCCGCCGACCAGCGCGATCGTCCAGCGGCGCGTCTCCTTCGCGCCGACCGGGGCGCGCGTCAGCCGCTCGCGGGCGAACAGCGCGGCCATCACGAAGCACGGAAAGCCGGCATGCCAGAAGATCCACATCCATGCGGCGCTTTGCGGGCGCGCGCCGAGCAGGCCGTGCGGCGCGAACACGCCGGGAAAGGTGAGCAGTTGCAGCGCGACGGCGAGCGCGGTGAACGCGTAGGCGCCGCCGAGCGCACCGAGCACGGGCTGGCGCGTGACGGTGAATTGCGCGCCGAGGAAGAACGCCGCGATGCTCGCGGTCGTGAACACGGTGAGCGCGCACATCGGCATGAACGGCTCGACGGGCGGCAGCGCGACGTTCGCGTGCGGCGCGGCGATCCCGAGCGTGAGCAGGATGACGAGCGCCGTCAGCGCGCCGAACCACAGCTGACGTTGCGTCGTGTGCTGGATCAGGATGCCTTCCATGGAGTCCCCCGGACACGCGTGCGAAGCGCCCGATCTTGCGCCGGGCGGCACGCATCCCGATCGCGGCGCGACCGGTGCGGCCCGATCCTATCGCGTTATTGGCATCCGCTCAAATGCCGAGCCCCGGGCCGAAGTTGCCGGCGACGCAGCGCGTGACGGCGTCGACGTCCGCGTAGTCCTGTTCGGGCAGGCCGTCGAGCATCGACAGCACCTCGTTGCTGGCGCCGGCGTCGCGCGCGGCATCGACGATCGCATCCTTGTTCGCTGGATAGCGGACGGCCGCCAGCACATCGGCGATCTGCAGATCGATCGTTTCGTTCGGGATATCGTGCGGGGGAATGGCGGACTTGTCGTTCACGTCGGTGTCTCGCGGGTGGGGCGGGAATGGGATCGAGCGCAAGAGCTGTACCCGCATCGCATGTTACCCGGTCCAGATGGCCCGGCCGGCGCGGGCGGCGAATCGGCGGTGATCGAAGTCAGTGCCCGCGTCGCACGCGGCGCCACGGATGCTTCCAGTCGATGTGCGGCGCGTTCTCGTCGCGCGGATGCTGGCGACGGTGCTCCTGCCAGAGTTCGTCGGAAAACAGCGCGGCCACGATGACGAGCGGCAGCACGAGGAAAATTCCGAGGATGACTTGCTCGATCACGATAGCCTCCTTGCGGTGGCAGGAACCCTTGCTCCCATTCTAGGCTCTGAACTGCGCCCGCGTTCAAATTCTTACAGTGCGAAACGGGCCCGAACGCGGCCACGCCGCGCGGGCGTTCCGCAAGTGCGCCGGCCTCAAAAAGGACATGACCATGCAACTCCAGAACGATACCAACACGCTCGCGCTGCGGCCGCTGGAGCGCCAGGACCTGCGCTTCGTCCACGAGCTGAACAACGACGCGAAGATCATGCGCTACTGGTTCGAGGAGCCGTACGAAACCTTCTCGGAACTGTCGCAACTGTACGACCGCCACGTGCACGACCAGCGCGAACGCCGTTTCGTCGCGGTCGACGCGCAAGACGAACTGGTCGGCCTCGTCGAGCTGATCGAGCTCGACTACATCCACCGCCGCGGCGAGTTCCAGATCATCATCGCGCCGCAGTGCCAGGGGCGCGGCTACGCCGGCCAGGCGACGCGCCTCGCGATCGAGTACGCGTTCAAGGTGCTGAACATGCGCAAGCTTTACCTGATCGTCGATACGTCGAATGCGGCGGCGATCCACGTGTACGAAAAATGCGGATTCCAGCACGAGGCCGAATTGAAGGAAGAATTTTTCGGGAATGGTGCGTATCACAACGCTTATCGCATGTGCATTTTCCAGCGCGATTATTTCGAGCGCCAGCAAATCGGGTCGAATAAGGCAGGGTAAACACCACGCGGACGAAAGGCGCTTGCGATAGGGCTTCAAGGCGCCGAATGGATGCGGGGAACTACGGATAAATACGGATGCGCTTATACCTGGCATTTTTCTTGTATCAGGTAAATGCGATTCCGCACTGCGGTAAAGTCGAATCGTTTCGGATGACTTTATGTGCAACGCATCAAAATGATCCGGATAGCGAAATGGATTATCCAAACCGTTCAATCGATGCATTGTAACTTTGCTGAAAGCCTTGCCGGATAACGGTTTCCGCCCGGCGGCCAAGGCCTATCCGCCATTCGGCGACGCTTGCCGCGCGCGCCCGTCGCGCCAAAAGCCGCCTGCGCACGGGGTGCGACAATCCGCCGCTATTGCGGTCGCACAATAAATGTGCTTGCTATCGTTTACCGGTCTTCTAAAGTGAAAAACGTGGGTTCACGATCACCTTTAAACACATAGCTAACCCGGCCTGGTGCCCGCAAGCCTGGAGACAGAACATGACGAAGCGTACCGGTGTCCTTTTTGCCCTTGTCGGCGCATTTTGCGCTGTGTCGATTGCGCAGGCCGGCGGCGATTCGGCCGTCAAGCCGAAGCAGGAAATCCAGCTGACGAAGAATGCATGGGGCTGCCTGTCGAAAGACAATCTGGATTCCGTACTGAATCACGAACGTGACGGCAAATCGCAGGCGAAGCAGCAGTACTTCGACGACTTCCGCTGCCTGTCGGTGCCGGAAGGCCAGCGTTTCCGCGTGGTGGCGGTCGACCAGGGCGACGTGCAATTCGTCAGCGCGGACAATAGCGACCAGCAAGGTCTCTGGACCGATTCGCGCTTCGTCAAGCAGTAACCGTCGATTCGCCGCGCCGTCGCACGACGCGCGAGCGCGCCGGCCCGACGAGCGGGCGGCGCGAACCGAACACGGCCCGGCGCATGCCGGGCCGTTGCGCTGTGAACGGCGCATGACGCACGCCGGACGGCGCGCATTCGGTATCATCACGGCCCGACCGAACCGAATGCCCGCCCGGGCCGCATCCGCATGGCGCTGAAATCCACGATCTACAAAGCCGAACTGCAAATCGCCGACATGGATCGGCATTACTACGCCGATCACGCGCTGACGGTGGCGCGCCATCCGTCGGAAACCGACGACCGGATGATGGTGCGCATCGTCGCGTTCGCGCTGTTCGCGCATGAGCGGCTCGAATTCTGCAAGGGGCTGTCGGACGTCGACGAGCCCGACCTGTGGCAGAAGGACCTGACGGGCGCGATCGACGTGTGGATCGAGGCCGGCCAGCCGGACGAGCGGCGCATCTCGAAGGCGGCCGGCCGTGCCGGGCAGGTCACGGTGATCGCGTACGGCGGCAAGACGTCGGATATCTGGTGGCAGGGCGTGCGCAGCAAGGTCGAACGGCTGCGCAACGTGCAGGTGCTGTCGCTCGCCGACGGCGTCGCGGCCGCGCTCGGGCGGCTCGCGGCGCGCACGATGCGCCTGCAGTGCACGGTGCAGGACGGCACCGCGTGGGTCTCGAGCGCCGACCACGATCCGGTCGCGGTCGAATGGACGGTGCTGAAGGCGCGCGAGGGCGCGTAAGGGGCCGTCAGGGCCCGCGCGCCGGCCGCGTTCAGCCGAGCGCGGCCGGCGGCCCCTTGAATTCGACCATGTTCCCTTCGGGATCGAACAGGTAGATCGACGGCCCGTAACCGCCGGCGCCGTAGCGTTCGGCCGGCGCGCCCGGTCGCGCGCCATGCGCAGCGAAATGGGCGATCAGTGCGTCGGGATCGAACGGCTCGACGCGCAGGCACAGGTGATCGAGGTTGCGCCCGGTGCCGGGCGGGCCGCTGTCGGGACGGTCGATCGGGCCGCCGACCGTCAGCAGGTCGATCAGCACGTCGCCGGCGCGCAGTTGCACGAGGCCCAGATCGGGCTGCTCCTTCTCCACATGGCAACCGACGGCATCGCAGTAAAAGCGTGTCATTGCCGCCATGTCGGTCACGCGCAGCACGATGTGATCGATTCCGCGGATGGTGGGCTTCATGGGCGGGACTCCTTCGCAGTCGACGAGCATCGAGTGTAGACGCATCGCGCCTGCGCTGCCGGCCGGCACGCGGCACAATCGACGGACGAAAAAAAGCCCGTTCACGCAGAGCGGAACGGGCTTAATCCATATCAGGAGGAGACATGGAGGAGACAGTTCCAACTATACACACGGCGATGGTGCGACGCAATATTCCGATTGCAAAAAAACGTCAGGACGGCGATTTGTCGCATCCGCACTGCAGCAAAACGGTGACGGGACGATGACGAAAACCGCGCCGGAGCGGCCGCCGCGCGGGTTTCGTCGGGTTTATTTCGATCGATACGGCCCCGATTCGCCGACACGAATCACAGAGCAAGATTCAGGGCGCGACGGCATGTGCCGATAGCTAGAGTAGGCACCATCTACACTAGAAAGTGCGAGGTTCAGATGAAAACCGCCTATCCGACCGACGATGCCCGCTGGGCCGCCGTGACCACGCGCGATCCGCATGCGGACGGCGCGTTCTTCTATGGCGTCCGCACGACCGGTGTGTTCTGCCGCCCGACCTGCGCGTCGCGGCAGCCGCGCCGCGAGAACGTGTCCTTTTTCGCCGATCCGGCGGCCGCCCGCGCGGCCGGCTTCCGGCCCTGCAAGCGTTGCCAGCCGGAAGGGCTGCCGCGCGAGCTGGAAATCGTCAATCGTGCGTGCGCGGTGCTCGACGCGCAGGCCGAGCGGCTCACGTTGCAGCAGTTGAGCGACGCCGTGCACGTGAGCCCGTTTCATCTGCAGCGGCTCTTCAAGCGTGTGGTCGGCGTGTCGCCGCGGCAGTACCAGGCCGCGCAGCGCGGCGCCGCGCTCCGGCAGGCGCTGCAAAGCGGGCAGCCGGTCACGCAGGCGGCCGTCGATGCGGGGTTCAACTCGCCGTCGCGGCTCTATGCGTCGGTGCCGCGCGAGCTGGGGATGGCGCCGTCCGCGTTCCGTCGCCAGGGCGCCGGCCTGCGGATCGGCTTTGCGACCGCGTCGACGTCGCTCGGCACGGTGCTCGTCGCCGCCACTGAACAGGGCATCTGCCGGATCGCGTTCGGCGACGATGCGGCGTCGCTCGTCGGCGAACTCAAGGACGCATTCGCGCGGGCCGAACTGGTCGAATCGTCCGCGCGGCTCGCGCCGTTCGTCACGCAGATCCGCGCGTACCTCGACGGCACGCGGCACGCGTTCGACCTGCCGCTCGACATCGCGCCGACCGCGTTCCAGCAGCGCGTGTGGGAAGCGCTGACGCATATCCCGTACGGCGAAACGCGCAGCTATTCCGAGATCGCGGAGGCGCTCGGCTCGCCGCGCGCGGTGCGGGCGGTCGCGTCCGCGTGTGCGTCGAATCCGGTCGCGCTCGCGATTCCGTGCCACCGGGTCGTGCAAAAGGGCGGCGCGCTCGCCGGCTATCGCTGGGGTGTACGCCGCAAGGCGACGCTGCTCGCGGCCGAGGCGCGTCATGTTCACAACGATGAAGCCGAAGCCGAGACGGAGGGCAGTGCGGTTTGAGCATCGACACGATAACGATCACGTCCCTCGGGAACGGCGGCCTGGTGCCGCCGTCCGCGCAGATGGAACTGCGCTACAAGGCGCCGTACGACTGGGCGCGCGTGCTGCGCTTCTTCAGCGGGCGCGCGATTCCGGGCGTCGAGCAGGTTGCCGACGGCGTGTATCGCCGCATCGTCGATCTGCACGGCGCGGCGGGCCGCCTCACCGTCAAGAAGCATCCGCGCAAGCATTGCCTGATCGCGACCGTCGAAGGGGCGGTCGCGCGTCGCGTCGACGATGCGTTCGCCGCGCGCGTCGCGACAATGTTCGACCTCGGCGCCGATCCGGCCGCGATCGGCGGCGGCCTCGCGCGCGATCCGTGGTTCGCGCCGCTCGTCGAGGCCGCGCCGGGGCTGCGCGTGCCGGGCGCGTGGTCGGGGTTCGAGCTGGCCGTGCGCGCGATCGTCGGGCAGCAGGTGAGCGTGAAGGCCGCGACGACGATCGTCGGCCGGCTCGTCGAACGGGCCGGCGAACGCGTGATGCCGGAAGACGACGGCGCGCCCGCGTGGCGTTTCCCGACGCCCGACGCGCTGGCCGCGTGCGATCTCGACAAGATCGGGATGCCCGGCAAGCGCGTGGCCGCGCTGACCGGCGTGGCGCGCGCGGTGGCGGCCGGCGACGTGCCGGTCGATCGCGCGCATGCCGATCTCGCGACACTGCGCAGCGCGTGGCTCGATCTGCCCGGCATCGGCCCGTGGACCGTCGAATACATCGCGATGCGCGCATGGCGCGATCCGGATGCGTGGCCGGCCTCCGATCTCGTGCTGATGCAGTCGATCGCCGCGCGCGACCCGGCGCTCGACCGGCTCGCCAGCCAGAAACGCCGCACCGAAGGCTGGCGGCCGTGGCGCGCGTATGCGGCGCTGCATCTGTGGAACGAGGTGGCCGACCGGGCGGGCGGCGCGCGCGGCGGATAAGCGCGGCGGCCTGCGGCCGGGTGCGACTGCAGGAAGGCGGGCTGCAACCCATTGCGCGGGCGGTGCCAGCATGCGCCGAGTGCCGGCGTGACGCGGCCCGTCATGGCGATTCCATGCCTTCGGCACCGGCCGGAGGCCGCGCGTGCGACGCCTCCGCATGCGTCGTTTTCCGATCCATTCCGCGACACGGTTGCACCTGCCGCCAACCGTTCGCCGTTCCCATTCCGTCCGACGAATTCCGCTGACCGGCGTGCCGATCGCCCTCGTCCCGACCCGGCGATATGCGCCAGCGCTACCGCGCCCGGCCCGCCCGATCGCCCGCTCAGGCCCGCGCGCCGTGCTCGCGGCCACCTCAAGCGCGGCTTTCGGCGAGATGTTAAAGTGCCCGCTACCAACGAAGCGACCAACAATCCAGCCGGCCGCGCGCGGCGTTCTGCGCGCGGCCGTCACGCACTTGCGTCTCCATGTCGAACACCATGACTCACCGCCAGTCCGAACTGTTGCTGAAACGCCTCGACGCGCTGAGCTCGGGCCCGACGCGGCAGCATCTGCCCGACGGCCTGCGCGGCATCGAAAAGGAAAGCCTGCGCGTGACGCGCGACGGGATGATCGCGTTCACGCCGCATCCGCGCGCGCTCGGTTCGGCGCTCACGCATCCGGCGCTGACGACCGACTATTCCGAAGCGCTGATCGAACTGATCACGCCCGCGGAGCGCGACGCCGCGCTCACGCTCGAGCGCCTCGACGATCTGCATCGCTACGTGTATGCATCGCTCGGCGACGAGATGCTGTGGAACGAGTCGATGCCCGGCCTGCTGCCGGCCGACGACGAGATTCCGATCGCCAACTACGGCACGTCGAACATCGGCCGCCTGAAGACGGTGTACCGGCGCGGCCTCGCGTACCGCTACGGCCGCACGATGCAGTGCATCGCCGGCATCCACTACAACTACTCGCTGCACGAGGAAGTGTGGCGGCGCCTGCATGCGGACGAAGAGTCGACGGCGACGCTCGTCGATTACCAGTCGGAACGCTATCTCGCGCAGATCCGCAATTTCCGCCGCCGCAGCTGGCTGCTGATGTACCTGTTCGGCGCGTCGCCGGTGCTCGACACGAAGTTCCTGCGCGGCAAGCCGCACAAGCTCGACACGTTCGACGCCGATACGCTGTACCGGCCGTATGCGACCAGCCTGCGGATGAGCGATCTCGGCTACTCGAACACGACGGCCCAGGCCGCGCTGCACGTCGACTACAACACGCTGCCCGGTTATCTCGACGCGCTGTCGAAGGCCGTGAGCGAGCCGTATCCGGCGTACGAGGCGATCGGCACGCATCGCGACGGCGAGTGGATCCAGATCAACACGAACGTGCTGCAGATCGAGAACGAGTTCTACTCGACGATCCGGCCGAAGCGCGTCACGTATTCGGGTGAGCGGCCGCTGCATGCGCTCGCGTCGCGCGGCGTGCAGTACATCGAAGTGCGCTGCCTCGACATTGATCCATTCGAGCCGACCGGCATCGCGCTGGAGACCGCGCGCTTCATCGACGCGTTCCTGCTCGCGTGCGCGCTCGACGACAGCGCGCCGCTCGACTGCGACGCGTACAAGGAAGCGAACGCGAACTTCGGCAGCGTGACGCTGGACGGCCGCAAGCCGGGGCTCACGCTGACGCGCGACGGCCAGCCGGTCACGCTGCAGCAGTGGGCCGACGAGTTGATGGCCGATATCGAGATCGTCGGTCGCCGGCTCGACGAAATCCGCGGCGGCGACGAGCATGCGCGCGCGATCGCCGCGCAGCGCGAGAAGCTCGCCGATCCGGAGCGCACGCCATCCGCGCGCGTGCTGCGCACGATGCGCGAGAACGGTCAGTCGTTCCTCGCGTTCGCGCTCGCGCAGAGCGAAGCGCATGCCGCGCATTTTCGCGCGCGCCCGCCGTCGGCCGAGACGCTGCACGCCGAGCAGGCGCTTGCCGCGAAGTCGCTCGCCGAGCAGGCCGAGCTCGAAGCGAAGGAGGCCGGATCGTTCGACGCGTTCGTCGCCGCCTATCGCGCCTATACGCTGAACCGCTTCAGCGTGTGACGGTCGCGCATGCGGCCGGCGCAGGGTGCGCCGCGCCGCTGCCGCGCGATCCATCCGGTTCCGTCAGTGATCCGGTCAGTGATGCGCATACGTGCCGCGATCGACTGCGTGCGGCAGCGCCGGCTTGCCTGATTCCCCGTGCGCCCGGCCGTCGCTGCCGTAACCGGCGGCGTCGCCCTCACCGCGCGCCTGCGCGGCACGCTGCATGACCGCCTGCATGTTCCGCGGAAAGTCGGGACTGCTTGCGAGGCTCGCCCGGTAGCCGGCGGCCTGCAGTTCCACCAGTTCCTGACGGACCTGCGCGCGGGTGAGCGTCGACGCGGCTTGCGCGTGAGCGGCGAACGCCGCGCCGATCAGCACGCACGCGCATGCCGCGTGTTTCATCGTCTTCATCGTGTTGGCTCCGTGAGGTTCCGCCGCCGCGCCATCGGCGGCGCGGGCGGAAACGATGCAGCCAGTCTAGGCTTCGGACGCCAAACGAAACATCCTCGTGGCGGGCAGTCACCTTTTCCGGTCGCGCAACATTGCGCGCACCGGTGAGGCGGCCGCGGCGGGCTGCCTGTCGAACGCGACAGCGGCGCGCCATCTGCCGGCCATCGTGCGGCGGCCGGTTCGCATCGGCTCGCCCGCATCGGGCTTCTCCCCCTTGTACAAGCGCGTTGCGCCTCCTAACCTCTTTTAAGCAACCGATCGGTTGGCCGCGCAACGTCGTTGCGTACGCAAGCGCCCGAGCGCGGTCGTGACCGCAGGACATCGCCTTGTACCGAGCCCGGCGCATCGACATGCGAACCCGGGTCGGCCGCACAAGGCATGGGACCCGAGTAGACGCTGAAGCGCCGACTCGGGTCGACATCTGGAGACACGATGAACCCCACCGACGCCCTCCCGCCCGGCATCGTCTTCGCGCAGCCGCTGACGCCCGTCGCGCACTCGCTGCTCCTGTCGTTCCTCGTCGCCGCGATCCCGATCGCGGTCGCGCTGATCGCGCTCGGCGTGCTGCGCCGCCCCGCGTGGCAGGCGTCGCTCGCCGGGCTCGTCGCGGGCCTCGCGGTCGCGATCGGCGCGTGGGGGATGCCGGCCGGGCTCGCGTTCAACGCGGTCGGCGCCGGCATGGCGCTCGCGGTCGTGCCGGTGATGTGGATCGTCTTCAACGCGCTGCTGCTGTACAACATCGCGGTGAAGTCGGGCCGCTTCGACCAGTTCCGGCAGTGGATGCTCGACAACCTGCCCGACGACCGCCGCCTCGTGCTGCTCGTCGTCGCGTTCTCGTTCGGCTGCCTGCTCGAAGGGATCTCCGGATTCGGCACGCCGGTCGCGATCACGAGCGCGCTGCTGATCGCGCTCGGCTTCCCCGCGCTCGAAGCGCTCACCTATACGCTGCTGTTCAACACGGCGCCGGTCGCGTTCGGCGCGCTCGGCGTGCCGATCACCGTGCTCGGCGCGGTCACGTCGCTGCCGCCCGCGACGCTCGCGCAGATGGTCGGCCGCCAGTTGCCGTTCTTCGCGCTGCTGCTGCCGTTCTATGTGGTCGGCGCGTATGGCGGGCTGCGCTCGATCGCGAAGCTGTGGCCCGCGCTGCTCGTGTCGGGCGGCAGCTTCGCGATCGCGCAGTTCGTCACGTCGAACTTCCTCGGCTACCAGCTCACCGACGTGCTGTCGTCGCTCTCGTCGCTGATCGTGACGATCGGCTTCCTGCAGCTGTGGAAGCCGCAGCCCGATCCGCAATACGCGCTCGCGCGCAGCGTGCCGGCCGCCGCCGGCGCCGCGCGCGCGGGCTTCGGCGGCTGGCTGCCGTGGCTCGTCGTGTCGGTGGTCGTGATCGTGTGGGTGCACGCGAACATCGCGGCGATCGGCGACGTGAAGATCAAGTGGCCGGGCCTGCACAACGCGGTGTACGTGTCGCTGTACCACAAGCCGTATGCGGCGATCTGGGATTTCCAGCCGCTCGGCACGGGCACCGCGATCCTGCTGTCGGCGATCATCACGGCCGCGCTGACGCGCACCGGGCCCGGGGCGTTCATCGAATGCGTGGTGAAGACGTGGCGGCAGACGTGGATCGCGATCGTCACCGTGATGATGATCGTCGGCCTCGCGTACCTGCTGAACTACTCCGGCATCAGCTATACGCTCGGCACCGGCGTCGCGTCGACGGGTGCGTTGTTCCCGCTGGTGTCGGCATCGCTCGGCTGGATCGCGGTGTTCCTGTCCGGCAGCGACACGTCGGGCAACGCGCTGTTTGGCAACCTGCAGGTCGTCGCCGCGCGGCAGCTCGGCCTCGACCCGGTGCTGATGGCCGCGACGAACTCGTCGGGCGGCGTGATGGGCAAGATGATCTCGCCGCAGAATATCGCGACGGGCGTGTCGACGACGGACCTGAAAGGGCAGGAAGGCGTCGTGTTTGCGCGCACCTTCTGGCACAGCGTGATCCTCACGCTGCTGCTCGGCGTGCTGGTGTTCCTGCAGCAGCACGTGCTGACCTGGATGATTCCGGCGCTGCCGAAGTGACGCACGGCGCCACGACAGAAGAAAGGCACGAGGAAAACAACGAGGGAAGGCGCGGGAAGAGCGCTAGGTCATGTGCGGAAGCGGTGAACGCGCGGCGGCTCAGCGTGCGTTCGCCCGCCGCGCCGGTTGTCCGTGGTCGGATGCGCCGGCTGCTTCAGCACGGCCCGGCAGGATGCACGCGAGGAACGCGTCGATCGCGGGGCTCTGGCGGCGCGCCTTCAGGTAGTACACGTATTCGTCGATCGTCGTGTCGACGCCGCGCAGCGCGATCACGCGCAAGTCCGGATGGCGTTCGGCTTCGCCGAGCGGAAAGAGGCTCCCGCCCACGCCATGCAGGATCGCCTCGCGAATCGCTTCGCGGCTGCCGATCTCGGCAACCGACGTGGCCGCGACGCCGGCCGCTGCGAGGATCGTCTCCGTGCAGCGGCGCGTGACCGACCCTTCCTCGCGGATCAGCAGCCGCACGTCGGCGAGCTGCGCCGCGTCGATCGAATCGAACCGCGCGAGCGAATGATGGCGGTGCACGACGAGCACGAGCGGATCGGTCGAGATCACCTTGCGTTCGAGGCCGTCGGCGTCGTTGCGCTGCGACGAGACCGCGAGATCGATGCGGAATTCCTGCAGCGCCTGCAGGATTTCCTCGGAGTTGCCGATCCGGCACGTGAGCGCGATCGACGGGTGCGCGCTCGAGAAGCGGCCGACCGCGTCCATGATGTAGTACGGGCCCGTCGCGCCGATCCTCAGATGGCCTTCGAACAGGCCGCCGATGTTGCGTAGCATGATGTCGGCCTGCGCCTCGAGCGCGATCATCTTCTCGACGAGCGGCAGCAGCTCGATGCCCGTCTCGGTCACCTCGAGCTTGCGGCCGCTGCGGTAGAACAGCTCGACGCCGTACAGTTGCTCGACCTGCCGGATCTGCGCGGCGATCGTCGGCTGGCTCACGCCCAGGTGGCGCGCGGCGCGCGTGATGCTGCCCTGCCGGACGGTCGCGTGGAACGCCTTCAGCTGATCGAACACGACTCGGCTTCTCCCCCCTCTTCATCGCGCGTCAGCGTAGCGTACGCATGTGTCGGCCGGATGAAAGGCGCGCCGTGCGAGACTTCGAAAAAAAGCTGGGGATGACGGCAAGAAACCTGCGGGAACCGGTCACGGCCGGGACATGCCGGTGCGGGGTAATAACGACGACGCAGATCGCCGGCCCCGCTCGCCCGGCGCCCCCACTCCCACCGACCACAGGGTGCTCTTCATGTCCTCGAACAATCGACGCGATTTCTTGCGCCTCGCCGCGCAGTCGGCCGGCGCGATGGCCGCCTACGCGGGCTTCCCGCCCGCGATCCGCAATGCGCTGGCGATGCCGGCCGCCTATCGTACCGGCACGATCCGCGACGTCGAGCACGTCGTGATCTTCATGCAGGAAAACCGTTCGTTCGACCATTACTTCGGCGGACTGCGCGGTGTACGCGGCTTCGACGACCCGCGTCCGCACCTGCTGCCGAACGGCGCGCCGGTGTGGCAGCAGCCGCCGGCGTCGGTGTTCACGAAGAACTACCATTCGCGCGGCCTCGATCCGCAGGCGCCGTACGTGCTGCCGTTCTACCTCGATCCGAAGCAGACGACCGAATTCCAGCCGGGTACCAATCACGGCTGGAGCAGTGGCCACCTGTCCTGGAACAACGGCCAGTGGGACCAGTGGGTGAACCAGAAGCAGGACGTGCTGACGATGGGCTACCTGAAGCGCCAGGATCTCACGTACCACTACGCGCTCGCCGACGCGTTCACGATCTGCGATTCGTACTTCTGCTCCGCGCACGCCGACACGGCGCCGAACCGCATCTACCTGTGGACCGGCACGGTCGACTCGCGCAACGTCTACGGCAGCGCGACGAACGGCCCGGGCATCGGCGAGCGCAACGACGTGAACGGCTACACGTGGACGACCTACGCGGAACGCCTCGAGAACGCGAAGATCAGCTGGAAGGTGTACCAGGGCGGCACCGGCATCCCGGGCGACCCGACCGACAACTACACCGACAACTCGCTGATGTTCTTCAAGCGCTTCCAGGTGAAGGAAGGCGCGAGCGGCCCGCTGGTCGACAAGGGCGCGTCGGACCACACGCTTGCCGAGCTGAAGGCCGACGTGCAGGCCAACCGGCTGCCGCAGGTGTCGTGGATCGTGTCGCCGTACAAGTACAGCGAGCATCCGCAGGCATCGCCGACGGACGGCGCGTTCTACATCAACATGGTGCTCGAGGCGCTGACGTCGAACCCCGAAGTGTGGGCGAAGACGGTGTTCATCCTGAACTACGACGAGAACGACGGGCTGTTCGACCACGTTGTGCCGCCGGTGCCGCCGGCCACGAGCGGCGTGGGCGGGCAGGGCATCGTGTCGTCGAACCTGCTGTCGAACCTCGGCGACGAACTGCTCGACCTGAACAAGTACCCGGGCGAAATGAGCCCGCTCGTGCCGGGCGCCGACCCGGGCGGCATCCAGCCGATCGGCCTCGGGCCGCGCGTGCCGTTGATCATCATTTCCCCGTGGACGAAGGGCGGCTGGGTCTGCTCGGAGACGTTCGACCATACGTCGGTGCTGCGTTTCCTCGAGGCGCGGTTCGGCGTGAAGGAGCCGAACATCAGCGCGTGGCGCCGGTCGATCTGCGGCGACCTCACGTCGGCGTTCGACTTCTCCGCGCGCCCCGACACGCGCACGGTCGGCTTCACGGTGCCGCAGCACATCGCCACCGCCGGCCAGGCGTACCAGGTGCCCGCGCAGCAGTCGATGCCGACGCAGGAGCCCGGCACGCGTCCGGCGCGCGCGCTGCCATACGAGCTGTTCGTGCACAGCCGCGTCGGCGCGCATGACGACACCGTGTCGCTCGACTTCGCGAACACCGGCGACGCGGGCGCCGCGTTCTACGTGTACGACCGCCGCAACCCGGCGACGCCGCCGCGCCGCTACGCGGTGTCCGCGCGCGACCGCTTCGTCGATACGTGGAGCACGTCGGCCGCGCGCGGCGACTATCATCTGGCTGCCTACGGCCCGAACGGCTATCTGTGCGAATTCCAGGGCAACACGCGGCTGGCCGCCGACGGCCGCCACGCGAACCCCGAAGCGAAGATCGGCTACGACGTGCGCAATCGTCACGTGTATCTGCAACTGCGCAACAGCGGGCGCGCGACGTGTCGCGTGTCGGTCGACAATGCGTACAGCCATGCACATGCACGCACGTACACGCTGGAGCCGGGCGAGCGCGTCGACGCGCACTTCGAGCTGTCGTCGAGCCACGGCTGGTACGATCTGACGATCACCGCGACGACGCTGCGCGGCGGCGACGACAAGGTCGTGCGCCGCTTCGCGGGCCACGTCGAAACGGGTCGGCCGAGCCACAGCGATCCGGGTCCGGTGAAGCGTACGGCCTGACGGCTGTGCAGGCGGTGGCGCGCGACGCGGGAGGGTTCGCCCGCATCGCGCGACCGCCGCGTGCCGGTTGCATGGCGATTGCGAATGTGAGTCGTACGCCGGACTGGCTTTTGGAAACTGAAAACTGTTGACAATTTGGTGGGGTGAGAGGTATACAACGACCACTCGCCGACATGGCGCCCTCGTTTTCACCTGCAGCCCCGCTGCCTGCCCGACCATGACTGCCCCGAACGCGCTCAGCGCCATCGAACTCCTGCAAAGCCAGTCGCTCGCGATGATCGTCCAGGACATGCTCGAGCGCGCGATCGTCTCCGGCGAATATGCACCGGGCGAAAAGCTCAACGAGGTCGATATCGCGACCCGGCTGAACGTGTCGCGCGGCCCGGTGCGCGAGGCATTCCGCGCGCTCGAACAGGCCGGCCTGCTGCGCAACGAGAAGAACCGCGGCGTGACCGTGCGCGTCGTGCCGCTGCGCGAGGCCGAGGAGATCTACGAAGTGCGCGCGATGCTCGACGAGTCGGTCGCGCGCGCGCTTTCGAAGCGCATCTCGCCCGATACGCTGAAAGTGCTGAAGGGCATCGTCCAGTCGATGAAGGGCGCCGCGAAGACGCACGACGTCACGCGCTATACCGAGCTGAACGTGCAGTTCCACGACGCGATGGTGGTCGGCGTCGGCAATACGCATCTCACCGATACCTACCGGCGGCTCGTGCGCCAACTCGGCCTGCTGCGTCAGGCGGCGATCGAGGCCGAGAAGGGTGCGATCGCCGTGTCGGCGGCCGAGCACGACAAGATCGTGCAGGCGCTCGCGGCCGGCGACGAGGACAAGGCCGTCGCGCTCGTGCGCGAGCACGTCGCGCACGGCCTCGCGCGGATGCGCCGCATGCATGAGCAGGGGCTGCCGGTGACGGGCAAGGCGGCGCGGGAGAAGGCGGGCGCGTAGGCTGTCGCGTTACCGGTCACGCACGTTCACGACGAAAGGCCGCGGAGCGGCTGGATCGCGACCGTCGCTTCGCTCGACGTTGATGATGTCCGGCCGAATGCGGTGATCGCCGGCGACCGATCCTTTGCCGCGCCGTTTATCGAAGAAATCGTCCAGTACCCAGCCGGTTCCGGATTCACAGCGCACTCGGGTGTATGCATGGATCTTTGCAACGCGATCCGCCTACGGGGCAGGTACTTCGATACGTTATCCGAATGATGTAATCACGCCTTATCCGCCTTCCCCGCCGCGCTCGCAAACTTCGCGAGCCACGTATCAACCGCCGACGGCTTCCGGCCGTCGTCCTCCGCGCGCTCCTTGCGACGAATCGCATTGCGCACCACGTGCGCGCCGACATAACGGATCGGCTCCGGCGGAAAATGGCCGAGCGGGCCGCGCACGATCGGGCTGCGCGTCCACGCGTTGTCGAGGCCGAGCACGAGCGACGACAGAATCTGCCCGCCCATGTAGGTTGGCCCGACGCCGTTGCCCGAATAGCCGAAGCCGTAGAACACGTTCGGCGCATCGTCGAGGTGGCCGAAGAACGGGAAGCCCGTCACCGAGCGATCCGACGGTCCGTTCCAGCTCGCGGTGATCGGCACGCCCGCAAGCGACGGGAAGAATTCGCGCAGGCTGCGCGTGAGCTGCGCCTCGTACGGCGAGCGGCGGTCGAACACGGGCGCGATGCGGCTGCGCCACGAAAACGTGTTGCCGCCTTTGCCGAGCATCAGCCGGCCATCGACGGTCGTGCGGTAGTAGTACACGAAGATCCGTGAATCGAGCACCGACACGCCGTCCACGAGCCCGGTCTTCTCCAGCAGATCCGGACATTTCTCCGTGATGACCATATCGCTCGACACGACCGCGATCGTCCGTTCGAACTGCGGAAAGCGGCTCGCCATCCACGCGTTGATCGCGAACACGAGCTTGGCCGCACTCACGCTGCCGGCCGGCGTGCGCACGACGGCCGGCTGGCCGGGCGTGAAGTCGAGCATCGGCGTGCGCTCGTAGATCCGGATGCCCATCGCAAGCGCGACGCGGCGCAGCCCGCGCACGAGCTTGCCGGGATGGACGGTCGCGGCGATCGGTGAGTAGAGCCCGTCAAGATTGCGCGCGGAGCCCGAGCGCCGTGCGACGTCGGCGGGCGGCAGCGGCTCGTAGCTGTGGATGCCGCACGCGGCGAGCGCATCGAGCACCGGTGCGAGCGTGCCGACCTGCGCGCGCGACGTCGCGGTGTACAGCGTGCCGTCGAGCCGCAGCTCCGCATCGATGCCGTGCGCGCGGCAGAAATCGGCGATGTGCTGCACGGCCGCTTCCGATGCCTTCACGAGCCGGATCGCCTCGGCTTCGCCAAACAGGCGCCGCAGCGTCAGGAATTTCGCGGACCACGTGAGCAGGCAACCGCCGTTGCGTCCGCTCGCGCCGGCGCCGCACAGGTCGGCCTCGAGGATCGCGATATCGAGCGCGGGGTGCTGCTGCTTCGCCTGGATCGCGGTCCAGAGGCCCGTGAAGCCGCCGCCGACGATGCACACGTCGGCCTGCGTCGCACCTTGCAGCGCGGGGGCGAGGTCGCCGTCGTTGAACAGCGCTTGTTCGATCCAGAAGGGTCGCATCGGGGTCGTACCAGTGAGGGTGAGGTTGCCGTGCCGCACACGGCGCAAAAACGAAAACCAGTGCAAACGCGAAACCGACACCGCCGCACCGCGATGCACGCCGGAGGGCTGCACGCCGCGCGCCGTCCTGCGGCCCGATTCGTCGAGTCAGGCCATCGCTTCCGTGGACATGCGGCGCGCGCCCATCGCCTTCAGCGTGTCGGCGATCGCTCCCGGAATACCGGCTTCATCGAAGTGGCCGATGCAGCGAACGCGGAACGCGTCGACCTCGGCGAGCGTGCCCCGAGACCGAATGTAGCCGCGCTTTTTGACCGCCTGATAAAAACCACGCCGCGGCCCGAGGCGGCCGGGGTGGTGGCCACCCTTCATGTTCCTCACCCGTCCGCCGTTTGCTTTCTGGCTTTCTGTTCTCTGCATATTGTTGACAATCTACAAATCATCCATTTTAATGTCAAGCCTGGAAACACACTTCCCATCGGCGCGGCGCGGGCGCCGACGGCTTACCCCTTCGATCGGAAAGGACTGAACGTCATGACTGAAACGCCTGTATCCGTGGAAGTGAATGGGCGCCGCTACAACTGGATGAGCCGGCCCGTGGTGGTCGTCTGCGTCGATGGCTGCGCATACGAATATCTGGAGGAAGCGGCCGAGGCCGGCGTCGCGCCGTTCCTGCGCACGCTGCTGAAGCCGGGCACGGCGCTCAAGGGCGAGTGCGTGGTGCCGAGCTTCACGAACCCGAACAACCTGTCGATCGTCACCGGCGTGCCGCCGGCGATCCACGGAATCAGCGGCAACTACTTCTACGATCGCGACACCGGCACCGAGGTGCTGATGAACGATCCGAAATACCTCGTCGCGCCCACCGTGCTCGCGGCCTTCGGCGAACAGGGCGCGCGCGTCGCGGTCGTCACCGCGAAGGACAAGCTGCGCCGCCTGCTCGGCAAGGGGCTGAAGGGCATCTGCTTCTCGTCGGAAAAGGCCGACGAAGCGAGTGTCGCCGAAAACGGCATCGACAACGTGCTGGAGCTGGTCGGCAAGCCGGTGCCCAGCGTGTACAGCGCGGATCTGTCCGAATTCGTGTTCGCGGCCGGCGTGCGCCTGCTCGAGACGCGCCCGATCGACCTGATGTACCTGTCGACCACCGACTACGTGCAGCACAAGTGCGCGCCCGGCACGCCCGGCGCGAACGCGTTCTACGCGATGATGGACACCTACCTGCAACGCCTCGACGCACTTGGCGCGATCGTCGCGATCACCGCCGATCACGGGATGAACGCGAAGCACGACGACACGACCGGCGAGCCGAACGTGATCTATCTGCAGGAGCTGTTCGACGAATGGCTCGGCCCCGATGCGGCGCGCGTGATCCTGCCGATCACCGATCCATACGTCGTGCACCACGGCGCGCTCGGTTCGTTCGCGACCGTCTACGTGCCGGCGACGGCCGACACCGATGCGCTGCGCGCGCGGCTCGCCGCGGTCGACGGCATCGAGGTCGTGCTGGCGGGCGCCGAAGGCTGCGCGCGCTTCGAGCTGCCGCCCGCGCGGATGGGCGACCTGATCGTGATCTCGAAGCAGGACGTCGTGCTCGGCACGCGCCGCATCAAGCACGACCTGTCGGGCCTCGACGTGCCGCTGCGCTCGCACGGCGGAATCTCCGAGCAGATCGTGCCGCTGATCTTCAGCAAGCCGGTTGCGGCCCACGTCACGGGCCGAGCGCGGCTGCGTAACTTCGACGTCATCGACATCGCGCTCAACCATCTGCAGTGACGCAGACGATCCGCCAGGAGACTGTCATGAACGCCATTGCAGCATCGGCCGATGTCCGCACGCCACATCGTGAAGCGCTGCGAATCGATGGTGAAAAGATCTATCGCGACGCGGTGATCGACGTACGCAACCCGTACGACGGCGCGCGGGTGGGCACCGTGCCGAAGGCGACGCTCGACGACGTACGCCGCGCATTCGCGGTCGCGCGTGCGTACCGGCCGACGCTCACGCGCCACGAGCGCGCGGCGATCCTGCGCCGCGCGGCCGACATCGTGCGTGCGCGCACCGCGGAGATCGCGGCGCTGATTACGGCCGAGGCCGGCTTGTGCATCAAGGATTCGACGTACGAAGCGGGCCGCGTGGCCGACGTGCTGACGTTCGGCGCCGGCGAAGTGCTGAAGGACGACGGGCAGATCTTCTCGTGCGATCTGACGCCGCACGGCAAGAAGCGCCGTGTGTACACGCAGCGCGACCCGCTGCTCGGCGTGATCTCGGCGATCACGCCGTTCAATCATCCGATGAACCAGGTCGCGCACAAGATCGTGCCGTCGGTCGCGACGAACAACCGGATCGTCGTGAAGCCGTCGGAGAAGGTGCCGCTGTCGTGCTACCTGTTCGCGGACCTCCTGTACGAGGCCGGCCTGCCGCCGCAGATGCTGCAGGTGATCACCGGCGACCCGAAGGAGATCGCCGACGAGCTGATTACGAACCCGGCGATCGACATGATCACGTTCACCGGCGGCGTGTCGATCGGCAAGTCGATCGCCGCGCGGATGGGCTACCGGCGCGCGGTGCTCGAACTCGGCGGCAACGATCCGATCATCGTGATGGAAGATGCCGATCTCGACGAGGCGAGCACGCTCGCGGTGTCGGGCTCGTACAGGAATTCGGGGCAGCGCTGCACGGCGATCAAGCGGATGCTCGTGCACGAGGCGGTCGCCGATCGCTTCACGGAGCTGGTCGTCGAGAAGACGCGCGCGTGGTCGTACGGCGATCCGTCCGATCCGTCGGTCGACATGGGCACGGTGATCGACGAAGCGGCCGCGAAGTTCTGCGAGCAGCAGGTGAACGACGCGCTCGTGCGTGGGGCGCGGCTGCTGGTCGGCAACGTGCGCGACGGCGCGCTGTATGCGCCGACCGTCGTCGATCGCGTGACGCCCGACATGCCGTTGGTGAAGCACGAAACCTTCGGGCCGGTGTCGCCGATCATGCGCTTTCGCGACATCGACGAAGCGATCCGGATGTCGAACAGCACCGACTACGCGCTGTCGTCGTCGGTATGCACGAACCGCTTCGACCACATCACGCGCTTCATCACCGAGCTGGAAGTCGGCAGCGTGAACGTGCGCGAGGTGCCCGGCTATCGGCTCGAACTGACGCCGTTCGGTGGCGTGAAGGATTCGGGGCTTGGGTACAAGGAAGGCGTGCAGGAAGCGATGAAGAGCTTCACGAATACGAAGACGTATTCGCTGCCGTGGTAAGCGGCATGTAAGGCGCGCGCGCCGGCGTGGCGGCCGGTGCGGGCGTTATTCGATCGGCTCATATCGTTAGCCGATTTGCGTTTTTGCCGGGCCTCGACGCATCGGTAGAATTCGCGGACCTCTCGAACGGCGCCCGCGCGCCGGCGGGACGATCCTCTCCAATCATTCGGGGTCCGCACCATGAAATTCCTCCGCTCCATCCTGGTCGTCGCGTTGCTGCAGGCCGTCGCGGCCGCCAGCGCGCTGGCTGCCGACGACCTGTCGCAGATCAAGTCGGCCGGCGTGTTCCGCGTCGGCACCGAGGGCACCTACGCGCCGTTCACGTACCACGACGAGACCGGCAAGCTGACGGGGTTCGACGTCGACATCGCGACCGCGATCGCGCAGCGCCTCGGCGTGAAACCGCAGTTCGTCGAAGGAAAATGGGACGGGCTGATCGCGGGCCTCGACGTGAACCGCTACGACGCGGTCGTCAACGAAGTGTCGATCACCGACGCGCGCAAGGCGAAATACGATTTCTCGACGCCGTACATCACGTCGCACGCGGTGCTGATCGTGCGCGCGGACAACACGACGATCCGCTCGTTCGACGACCTGAAGGGCAAGAAGTCCGCGAACACGCTGACCAGCAATTTCGGCAAGCTCGCGGCCGCGCACGGCGCCGACGTGGTGCCGGTGCAGGGCTTCAACGAATCGATCGACCTGCTGACGTCGGGCCGCGTCGATGCGACGATCAACGATTCGCTGTCGTACCTCGATTTCCGCAAGCACAAGCCCGACGCGAAACTGAAGATCGCGGCGACCGACAAGACCGGCGCGGGAGACGCATCCGGCGTGCTGCTGCGCAAGGGCAGCCCCGCGCTGGTGGCCGCGATCGACAAGGCGCTCGCGGACATCAAGGCGGACGGCACCTACGCGAAAATCTCGCAGAAGTACTTCGGCCGCGACGTGTCGCAGCCGTGACGCGAGGCTGAACGATGCCGGCCTGGCTGCACCTGATGGTGGAATCGCTGCGTCCCCTGCTGGTTGCAGGGCTCGTGTTTACGGGTCCGCTCACGCTCGCGTCGTTCGCGATCGGCCTGTTGCTCGCGTTCGGCGCGGCGCTCGTGCGGCTGTTCGGGCCGCGTTGGGCGCAGGCGGTCGTGCGGTTCTATATCTGGCTGTTCCGCGGCTCGCCGCTGCTCGTGCAGTTGTTCGTGATCTTCTACGGATTGCCGAACGTCGGCATCGTGCTCGATCCGCTGACGGCCGCCGTGATCGGCTTCTCGCTGAACGTCGGCGCGTACAACGCGGAGGTGATCCGCGGCGTGATCGAGTCGATCCCGAAAGGGCAGTGGGAAGCCGCGTACTCGATGGCGATGACGCGCGCACAGGCGCTGCGCCGCGCGATCCTGCCGCAGGCCGCGCGCGTCGCGCTGCCCGCGCTGTCGAATTCATTCATCTCGCTCGTGAAGGACACGTCGCTCGCGGCCGTGCTGACAGTCCCCGAGATCTTCCAGGCCGCGCAACGCATCGCGGCCGTGACCTACGAGCCGCTGATCCTCTATACCGAAGCCGCGTTGATCTATCTGCTGTTCAGCTCGGTGCTGTCGTCGCTGCAACGCCGGCTGGAGCTTCGCTTCGGCCGCCACGCGCTGTTCCACGCGGAGTTGCGATGATCCGCCTTGAACGCATCGACAAGTCGTTCGGCGCGCATCGCGTGCTGAGCGGCATCGACCTCGCGTTGCAGCCGGGCAGCGTGACCGCATTGATCGGCCCGTCCGGCAGCGGCAAGAGCACGCTGCTGCGCTGCGTAAATCTGCTCGAAGTGCCGGAGGCCGGCGCGCTGGTCGTCGGCGATGCGCGCATCGACTTCGTGCCGGCGCACCGGCCGTCGCGCGACGCAGTGTTCGCGGTGCGCAAGCAGACCGGCATGGTGTTCCAGAACTTCCAGTTGTTTCCGCACCTGAGCGTCGTGCAGAACGTGATGGAGGGGCTCGTGACCGTGCAGCGCTGGCCACGCGAACAGGCGCGCCAGCGGGCGCTCGCGCTGCTCGACAAGGTCGGCATCGCGGACAAGGCCGACGCATGGCCGGCCACGCTGTCGGGCGGACAACAGCAGCGCGTGGCGATCGCGCGGGCGCTCGCGCCGTCTCCGCAGGTGCTGTTGTGCGACGAGCCGACGTCGGCGCTCGATCCGGAGCTGTCGGTCGAAGTGGTCGAGGTGCTGCGCCAGCTCGCGCGCGAAGGCACGACGATGCTGATGGCCACGCACGACCTGCGTCTGGCCGCGTCGATCGCGCACGATGCGGTGTTCCTCGCCGACGGCCGCATCGTCGAAGCCGGGCCATCGCGCGACGTGTTCGGCCGGCCGCGCGATCCGCGCACCGCGAAATTCGTCGCGACGCTCGCGCAACGCGCGCCGGTGTTCTGACGCGACACGCGGTACGCGATGCCGTGATGCTCAGCCCGGCGCGTACCCGTCGAGCACGGCGGCGACGATCGCCTCCGGCGCATCCTCCTGCACCAGATGGCCCGCGTGTGGAACCCGGATCAGCTTGCCGTTCGCGATGCGATCGGCCAGCGCCTGCCCTTGCTCGAGCGGGATCCACATGTCGTCCTCGCCCCACACGATCCGCACCGGAAAGTCCGGCGGCGCGTAGCGGGCCTCCGCTTCCTCGATGTAGCGCTGGCGCATCTGCGCGATCTGGCGATAGAACGCGGCCTGGCCGGCCGGCGTGAACCATGGCTCGCGGTAGATCGACAGCACGTCGTCGCGCAACGGCCGCGCGACCGCCTGGCCGATATAGGCCGACAGGAGCGCGTGATGCGCGTACGCGGGCAAGCCGGTGAACGCGGCTCCGTGCTGCGCGACGTGGCGCACGAACGGCGACCCTTGCGGCGCGATCGCGACCGGATTCACGAGCGTGAGGTCCGCATAGGCGATGCCGTCGAGAAAGTGCGCGCGCAGCACGGTAGCACCGCCGTAGTCGTGCGCGAGCACGCGCGGCCGCGACAGTTTCCACTCATTCAGCAGCGCGCCGAACAGCGCGTTCTGGCGGCCCAGCGATACGTCCGCGTCCGGCATGTCGGACCGGCCATAACCGAGCAGGTCGTAGAAATACACGCGATGGCGCCGCGCGAGCCACGGCGCGATCCGGCGCCATACCTGCGACGAAAACGGCGTGCCGTGCACGAGGACGAGCGGCGGGCCTTCGCCGAGCGTGCCCCATGCAATCCGGTGGCCTTCGAAATTGAAGCGGTTCGGGAGTTCGAGCATCGGCTTCTCCGTGATAACCTGTTTCGGTTGTTAAAAGGTTACGCCGGATTCTCCGGATATGAAACCGATAGGTGAAAATAAATGGTTACTCGATCCGACCCGGCGCGACATGATCACGAATGGCGCGCGGCCGATTTCGTCGGCGGCCATCCGGCGCTCGACTTCCTGAACACGGTGGCCGACACGGGCAAGACGCGCGACGAGGAGAAGCTCGTCGACTGGCCGGCCGTGCGCGCGTGGGCAGCGAAGGCGGGGTTGCTGGCGCCGGACGATCTGGCGCGGCTGCTGCGTCATCCTCGGCAGGACGGCCCCGACGAGCTGGCGGCGCTGCACCGCTTTCGCGACGACGCATACGTCGCGATCGCGCATCTGACGACCGAAGGCGGCGGCAGCGCGGGCGCGCGTGCGGCGGACCGGCTCGCGGTGACGATCCGCGAGGCGATCGGGCGCAGTGCGTTCGACGCGGTCGGCGGCCGCTTCGCGTGGCGGCTCGACGCGCGTACCGCGTCGCGCTGGATCGATGCGGTCGCGCTCGGTTTCGAGCATCTGATGCGCAGCGACGATTTCGCGCGCGTGCGGCAGTGCGGCCGGTGTACGTGGTTCTTCGTCGATCGCGGCCGCGGCGTAGGCCGGCGCTGGTGCGACATGCGCACGTGCGGGAATCGCGCGAAGGTGGAGGCGTTCAGGGAGCGGTGACGCGCGCGTCGCGACGGTTGCCGCGCCGCGCGTGCGTCATGGAGCGGCTTCGTGTGAACGGTGGTGGTCGGGCCATAACGTCGCGGCGATGAACAGCCCCGCTGCAAGGAACGGCGCACCGATCGCGAACAGGATGGCGGTGAGGCCCCAGCGATCCCAGAAGCGATCGACGAGCGCGCGCTCGGGGGTGACGGGGTCGTACAGTACGTTGACCGCGTCGCCTTCGTGCAGGCCCGGGTGCGACAACGCCGAGCCCTGGGCGAACGTGATCAGCCGACCGCTGTCGGTGGTGAACGCGACGACGGCCGAATACGGCGCCGTGCGCGACCGCGACGACCGCCCGTTTTTCGCGATCTTGACCACATGGCCGGTCGATCGCGCATAGTGGTGGACGACCTGCCACTGATGCAGGCCGGCCGCGCCAGCGCCGGCGAGGAAGCCCGTGCCGATCGCGATCGGAATCAGCACGATCGCGACATCCCAGCGGCGTCGTGCCGCCTTGCGTGCGGCGCGGGGCGGTGCCGGCTCCGCTTGCCGGCGGCGGCGCTCGCCGGCGATCAGCAGGCCGCCGATCGCGAACGACGCGACGGCGAGCAGCGCCGGCACGGCCACCGGAAACCAGCGTTGCGCGAAATCGTCGATCAGCGCGGGGCGCTCGGGGTGGTCGGGGTCGAGCAGGACGTCGACGTTTTCGCCGATGTCGTAGGCGGGGACCGTCGACGCGGTATTGCCGGCGACTTCGCGGCGCTGGCCGTCGTTCGCGAGGTACGCGACGATCGGGCGGTACGCGCGCATCGCATCGCTGTCCTGGACGATGCGCACGACTGTGCCCGGCGCGCGGACCAGGTGCCCGGGTTCCCGGCTGGCGGTGATGGCCAGTGCGCCGGCCAGCACGGACAGGACGACCCCGATCATCAGCGCGACCAGCGCGTTCTTACCCGGCATGACGCGATCCGGTTCGTGCGTCGCGCGGATTCGGGTGTGCCCGGGTGAGCGGCCCATCGCGACGGACAGGCCGATATTGGCGCAACCATGCCCTCTGAATGGTCGCGCGTCGTTCACATGCTTCCATGTCTGACGTCCCATGCTCTCTCAGTGCCGGCGGGCCAACGACGATGCCTGGCGCCGGTCGTGTGATATTTGTCGGACGATTCTAGCGGAAACGATGCGCGACGGGCGTGCGGTCACGTGTCGCCGCGAAGGGCGCACGCCGCGAGTGCGGCGCGCCAAAACGGAAAAAGGCCGGTCAGCTTTCGCTGACCGGCCTTTGGAATTCCTGGTGGGGCGTGAGTGACTCGAACACTCGACCTACGGATTAAGAGTCCGCTGCTCTACCAACTGAGCTAACGCCCCCAACAGAAGAAAGATTATGCCGGGGTTTTCAGGGCATGGCAAGCCCTTTCTGCAGATTGCCTGAAAATATTTCGTCAAGACAACGGCGGCTGTCGGCGCGGTAACGAGCGGTCGCAGTTTGCGCGCTCCCGGTATGATGACGCCACACGCGTTGCGCGGCGGTCGCGCAACGTTTTCTGGACATTCGAAGATGGACGAAAACGCAGTCCGCGAATTGCTGGATCGCCTGCTGGCCCCGTGGGTCCGCTCGCTGGGTCTGGTCCCCGTGTCGATCGGCGACGATAGCGTCACGCTGCGCCTGCCGTTTTCCGGCGAGTTCCGTCATTCGGGCGGCGTGATCTGCGGCCAGGTGTTCACGGCGGCCGCCGACACCGCGATGGTGGTCGCGATCTCGGCCGCGCTGGGCGAATTCCGGCCGATGACGACGGTGTCACTGAACACGAATTTCATGCGTCCGGTGCGCAAGGGCGACGTGCTCGTCACCGCGCGCGTGCTGCGGATGGGCCGCAACCTCGTGTTCGGCGAAGTCGAACTGTTCGACGAGGACGGCACGATGGCCGTTCACGCGACGTCGACCTACGCGCTCATCAGCTGAGCGGCGCGATGTTCGACCAGATCGTCTTCGCGGGCGGCGGCAATCGTTGCTGGTGGCAAGCCGGCTTCTGGGACGTCGCGCAGCCGGCCCTCGGCCTGCGCCCGCGCGTGATCACCGGCATCTCGGCCGGCGCGGCGACCGCATGCATGCTGTATACGCGCGACGCCGCGTGGGTGATGCGCTATTACGAAGAGGCGCTGCGCCACAACCGGAAGAACGCGTACTGGGGCAACCTGTTCGGGCGCGAGCCCGTGTTTCCGCATTACCGGATCTACCGTCAGGCGCTGCTCGACATCTACGGCGAGCCGTTCGCGAAGCTCGCCGCTGCGCCGGAGATCCGCATCGGCGTGTCGCACGTGCCGCGCTGGCTCGGCGCGCGCAGCGCGGTGGCCGCCGGCCTCGTCGCATACAACATCGAAAAGTACGTGCGCAAGACGCTGCACCCGACGCTCGGGCGCACGCTCGGCTTTCGGCCCGAATTCGTGCGCGCGCAGGCCTGCACGCACGTCGACGAACTCGCCGACCTGATCCTGCAGTCGTCCTGCACGCCGCCGTTCACGCCGGTACTGCGGCGCGGCGGCCGGCCGGTGCTCGACGGCGGGATGGTCGACAACGTGCCGGTCGATGCGCTCGACCCGTCGCCGGGCGACGTGCTGGTGCTCGTCACGCGGCTGTATCCACGTCCGCAGATGTTCACGGTCGCGCATGGCGACCAGCGGCGGCTGTACGTGCAGCCGTCGAGCAAGGTGCCGATTTCGAGCTGGGATTACACGAGCCCGTCGCAGATGCGGCATGCGTACGATCTCGGGCGGCGCGACGGCGAGCACTTTCTCACGCGCGTCGGCGCGATGACGGGCGGCCGCGTGGCCGCCTGACGAACGATCGGGAAGGGAGTAAAGGGCAAAAGGGGCCGCGCGACGCGCGCAGCCCGTGCGATCAGCGCTTGCGGATCGGCGTCAGCGCTTCCGGGTTGGCGACGCTCGACATGTCGCCGTCGTCGAACGCGAGAATGTTGCGGAATGCGGCACTGAAATACAGCTCGTAGCTTTCGCGTTCGACGTAGCCGATGTGCGGCGTGCAGATCACGTTTTCCATCCGCAGCAGGCTGTAGCCCTGCAGGATCGGCTCGCTTTCGAACACGTCGATCGCGACCATCCCCGGACGGTTGTGCGACAGCGCGTTGACGAGCGCGTTTTCCTCGAGCAGCTCGGCGCGGCTCGTGTTGACGAGCAGCGACGTCGGCTTCATCCGCATCAGGTCTTCCTGCTTCACGATCCCGCGCGTGTCGTCGTGCAGGCGCAGGTGCAGCGACAGCACGTCGCTCTGTTCGAACAGCGCCTCGCGGCTGTCGGCGGCCGTGTAGCCGTCGGCGCGCGCGGCTTCGAGCGAATGCTCGCGGCCCCAGATCAGCACGTTCATCCCGAACGCCTTGCCGTAGCCGGCGACGAGCCGGCCGATTTTGCCGTAGCCCCAGATGCCGAGCGTCTGGCCGCGCAGCACCTGGCCGAGGCCGAAGTTCGGCGGCATCGCCGACGTCTTCAGGCCCGACTGCTGCCAGGCGCCCTGCTTCAGGTTCGCGACGTATTGCGGGATGCGGCGCTGGGCGGCCATCACGAGCGCCCAGGTCAGCTCGGCCGGCGCGACCGGCGAACCGGTGCCTTCGAGCACCGCGACGCCGCGATCGGTACACGCGTCGAGATCGATGTGGCTCGACACGCGGCCGGTCTGGCTGATCATGCGCAGGTTCGGCAGCTTGGCCAGTAGCTGGGACGTAATCGGGGTCCGTTCACGAATCAGCACGAGCGCCTCGACTTCGGCCAGACGGCTGGCGAGCTGTCCGAGGCCGCGCACCGTATTGTTGAAGACCTTTACGTCGTGGCCGGCGAGCATCTCGAAGCAGTTCAGCTTGCGGACGGCGTCCTGGTAGTCGTCGAGGATGGCAATTTTCATGGTGAACGGGGTGTCGCGCGTTGAAAGCGGCAAGGGCGGCGGCGCAGCTTGCGCGGCCGTCTCGCCCGGCCGGGGCCGACATGATGCAACGTCGGCCGCCTTGGTGGTGTCTTTTTAACAGGTTGTTACGCTCCGCCGCAATCGGCCCTGCCGCCCCCGGCACCGCTCCCGGCCCGTGCAAACGGGTGCGCTGTTGTGTCGCATCAAACACGTCCTTTCTGATTCGGCCGTTTACTCGCCGAGGTTCACCCAATTGTTGCTTCAAGCAGAATAATTGGATCAAGTATCCGCAGAAGGCGAGGATTTTTGACTATTTTTATCGTCAACCGGTGCCTTGTTGAGCAACTCTGCATCATTTCCGCTGTCGTAGGAGAATTACGCATTTGCTTCATCTTTTTGAAGTTGTAACAGCGGCAGGAGTCGTTTATGGATCATTTGCAGTCGATGCGCGTGTTCGTCAAGGTTGCAGATCTCGGCAGTTTCGCGCGGGCCGCGAGCGCAATGGATATCTCCAACGCGGTCGCGACGCGCCACGTCGCCGATCTGGAAGGCCGGCTCGGCACGCGTTTGCTCAACCGCACCACGCGCAGCCTCTCCCTGACGGAGTCGGGTCAGGTTTATCTGGAGCGTGCCCGCCAGATCCTCGACGAGCTCGAGGACGTCGAGCAGATGGTCGTCGCACGCAATCACGAGCCGGTCGGCACGCTGCGCATCGTCGCGCCGGTCGTGTTCGGCCTGCACAACCTCGCGCCCGTGCTGCAGTCGTACACGGAGAATTTCCCGAAAGTGGTGCCGGATCTCACGCTGGTCGACCGACAGGTCGATCTGGTCGAGGAAGGCTTCGACGTCGGCATCGTCGTCACGCGCCAGATGCGTAGCGCGAGCATCGTCACCCGGCGTCTGACCACCGGCTGCATGACCGTGTGCGCGACGCCCAGCTATCTGGAGAAGCACGGCGTGCCGATTCATCCGGAGCAGCTCGCCGAGCACCCGGCCCTGAGCCTGCCGACCGAATACTGGGGCGACGAGCGCGTGTTCACGGGGCCGGACGGCGAAGTGCGCGTGCGCCCGACCAACGTGATCGTCGCGAACAACACCGCGATGCTGCGCCAGTTCGCGTTGCTCGGGATGGGCGTCGCGATCCTGCCGAGCTACCTGATCGGCAGCGACATCGCGCGCGGCGCGCTCGTGCGGCTGCTGCCGGATTTCCGGCTGCCGCAGGTCGAGATCAACATCGCGTACCCGAGCCGGCGCCATCTGCCGGCGAAGGTGCGGACGTTCATCGATCACCTCGTCGAGCATTTCAGCCACTCGACCGACGCGACGATGGGCGAACAATGGGCCGCGCAGAGCGCGCCGCCGATCGGTGTCGAGATGCGTGCCGAGCCGCCCCCCGAATCGACCGGTCCGAACCTGCAGCCGCGTGTGGCGCGCTCGCCGCGCACGCGCGTGGCGATGCCGTCGCCGCTGTAACGGGGCGGCGCCCGGTAGCGTTACGGCCGGCGCAAATAAAAAACGCGGATCGATCGATCCGCGTTTTTTCATGGCTGCGTGCCGGCGCCGGGCACGCTCGATGCGGCGCCCGGCGGCCGGGCCGTCACGAACCCGTCTTGCGCGCCGTCGTCTTGCGGGCGGCGGTCTTGCGTGCCGGCGCCGGTTTCTCTTCGGCGCCTTCGGTCACGGTTTCGGCATCCTTCGTCGCCGATTTGGCCGTCTTCTTCGCGGCGGCCGCCTTCGGTTCCTTCTTCTCGAACTCGAAGCCGATCTTGCCGTCCGGCTGCTTCACGAGGAACGCCTTGAAGTTGCGGCCGGTACGCGACGACTTGAAGCCCGGCAGCAGATCCGTACGGCCGTCGGCCAGCAGCTTGCCCATCTGCTCGCGCGTGATTTCCTGCTGCAGGATCACCTTGCCGGAGCGGAAGTCGCAGGTCTTCGGGTTCGCGACCGAGTGCTCGCACACGTAGCTCATCCCGTGCTCGAACACGCGGCCCTTGCACTTCGGGCACGCGCCGACCGGTTCCTGCGCGGAGAAGTCGGGCGCTTCGCCTTCCTCGCCGCCCTGGTCCTGGCCGAAATCGAACTCGAGCTTGTAGTTCTTCGTCTCGTCGTCGAAGGACAGCTTGAGGATCGCCGAGAACGGGCGGCCCATCTTGCTGCGGAACCCGGACAGCGGCCCGATTTCCTTCTTCTGCAGCAGTTCTTCGACTTCCGGGATCTCGAATTGCCGGCTGCCCGGGATCTTCGAAATCGAGAAGTCGCACTTCGTGCACGCGAAGCGGCGGTAGTTTTCCTTCACCTGACCGCCGCAATTCGGGCACGGCGTCTGAAGGGTCGCGTAGTCGCCGGGAATCGTGTCGGAATCGTATTCCTTCGCGCGCTTGACGATCTGCTGCGTCATGCGGGCGATTTCCTGCATGAACGCGTCGCGGCCGAGATTGCCGCGCTCCATCTGCGACAGCTTGTATTCCCATTCGCCGGTGAGCTCGGGCGCGGTGAGTTCCTTCACGCCGAGGCCGCGCAGCAGCGTCATTAGCTGGAACGCCTTCGCGGTCGGGATCAGTTCGCGGCCTTCGCGCAACAGGTACTTCTCGCCGAGCAGGCCTTCGATGATCGCCGCGCGCGTCGCCGGCGTGCCGAGGCCCTTGGCGGCCATCGCCTCGCGCAGCTCGTCGTCCTCGACCAGCTTGCCCGCGCCTTCCATCGCGGACAGCAGCGTCGCTTCCGAGTAGCGTGCGGGCGGCTTCGTCACGAGTGCGACGGCGGCGATTTCGTCCGTTTTCACCTTCTCGTCCTTCTGCACCGGCACGAGGTTCGCGTCCGCGCCTTCGGCGTCGCGGCCGTACACCTGCAGCCAGCCCGGCTCGACGAGCACCTTGCCCTCGGTCTTGAAGTGATGGCCGGCGACTTCGGTGATCCGCGTCGTCACGCGGAATTCGGCCGCCGGGAAGAACACCGCGAGGAAGCGCTTCACGACCAGGTCGTACAGCTTCTGCTCCGGTTCGGACAGCGACTTCGGCGCCTGCAGCGTCGGGATGATGGCAAAGTGGTC
This sequence comes from Burkholderia sp. CpTa8-5, assembly GCF_017815045.1. NCBI lineage: Bacteria > Pseudomonadati > Pseudomonadota > Betaproteobacteria > Burkholderiales > Burkholderiaceae > Burkholderia > Burkholderia sp. CpTa8-5. The sequence continues at coordinate 67,520 of NZ_JAGIQD010000020.1, read as the reverse complement.
GCTGATCTTCGAGTTGTCGAAGATCCGCTTGTTCGGCTTCACCCAGCCCTTGTCGAGCACCTGCTTCGCATGCGGCAGGTAGTTGTTGCTTTCCTTGAGCATCTCGAGCGTGGACTGGACCGTCGACAGGTAGTCTTCCGGCAGCGCGCGCGCGTCGGTACGCGGGTAGGTCAGCACCTTGTGCTTTTCATACAGCGCCTGCGCGAGGCCGAGCGTGTTCTTCGCGGAGAAGCCGAAGCGCCCGTTCGCCTCGCGCTGCAGGCTCGTCAGGTCGAACAGCAGCGGCGACAGTTGCGTCGACGGCTTCGATTCCTCGGACACCGTGCCGACCTGGTCGCGGCAGGCGGCGACGATCGTTTCGGCGGCTGGCAGGCTCCACAGGCGGGAGTCGCGCTTTTCCGGATCGAATTCGTCGCGCTTGAATTTGGGGTCGTACCACTTGCCTTCGTAGAAGCCGCCCGCGCACGCGAATTCGGCCTTCACTTCCCAGTAGTCGCGCGGGACGAAGCGGCGGATTTTCTCTTCGCGTTCGACGACGATCGACAACGTTGGCGTCTGAACGCGGCCGACGGTGGTCAGAAAGAAGCCGCCGCCCTTGCTGTTGAACGCGGTCATCGCGCGGGTGCCGTTGATCCCGACGAGCCAGTCGGCTTCCGAGCGGCAGCGTGCGGCGTCGGCGAGCGGCTGCATGTCCGAGTCGCTGCGCAGGTTCGCGAAACCGTCGCGGATCGCCTGCGGCGTCATCGATTGCAGCCAGAGCCGCTGGACCGGCTGCTTCGCCTTCGCGTGCTGCGCGATCAGGCGGAAAATCAGCTCGCCTTCGCGCCCCGCGTCACATGCGTTGATCAGGCGGTCGACGTCCTTGCGCTTCATCAGCTTCGTGAGCACCTTCAGGCGCGACTCGCTTTTTGCGATCGGGTTCAGGTCGAAATGCGGGGGGATGACGGGTAGATGCGCGAAGCTCCATTTCCCGCGCTTGACCTCGTACTCCTCCGGGGCGGCGATTTCCAGCAGGTGGCCGACAGCGGACGAAAGAACGAAATCGTCGCTCTCGTAATACTCGTCATGCTTGGTAAAGCCGCCCAAAGCGCGTGCGATGTCGTTCGCGACAGAAGGCTTTTCCGCAATGATCAGTGCTTTGGACATGACAGGTGTGTGTTGGTAGACCGGGTTCGCCGGTGTAGGTCCCTTTTACGACCGCTTTATAGCACACGCCGCAGCGACGGCGGCTCAGCGTGTAAAAAGCGGCTCATCATAGAGGGGGGCCGCAACGGCGGCAAGCGCCGGGCGCGGCGGCGCGCGCAAACCTGCGCCAAACCGCCGCGCCGGCCCGCGAATTCAGGCTTCGACGTTCAGGACGTCGCGCAATTTCGGTGCGTGCGGCGCACCAGGCACCGCGCTCAGGTCGGACAGCATGCGCTCGACGATCGCCGCGTGCGGCAGCACCGTGCCGAAGAAGCGTGCGGTGTGCGCATCCTCGATCAGGATGGTCGGGAAGTTCTCGACGTCGAGATCGTCGAGCCGGTCGGCATGGGTTTCGATGTCGATCCACGCGAAGCAGGCGTCCGGATGCGCGTCGGCGAGCTGGTCGAAGGCGGTCCGGTAGTCGCGGCACGTGCCGCACCAGTCGGCGCACAGGCACGCGACCAGCAACGTGCCGGGATCGGCGAGGCGCTCGGCGATCCGATCTGCGTCGGTGTCGAGATTCAGCGCGGGCATGGCATTCCTTGGGTAGCGTCGGCGGCCGGGCCGCCCCTATGCCGGGGAATGTAGCACGCCCCGCGCGGACGGGGTGGGCGCCGCATCAAGCCGCGCGAAGCGTCCGCCGGGGACACTGGCGACGCGGCCGGCCAGTTCCAGCGCGAGCAGCGCGCCATGCAGCACGTCGTCGGACAGGCCGCTGTGCTCGGCGAGCCATTCATACGTCACGGGCCCGTATCCCAGCGCGGCGAGCACTGCCTGTTCCGACGGGTTGCCCGGTGGCCGGGCTTCGATGCGAGGGGGCGGCGGCGCGCCCGCGACGGCGCGATCCGTTGGCGCGACGCCGGCAGCTTCGGGTTCGCGAATCGCACCGGCGTTCTCGCCCCGGTTGCCGGCCCGCGTCGCGCCGCCCGTTGCGCGCGCGGCCGGCTCGCCCAGCCCGTATTCCTCGAGCACGTCGAGCGGCGCCGCGGTGAGCTTTGCGCCGTCGCGGATCAGCGCGTGGCAGCCCTGCGCGAGCGGGGCGTGGATCGAACCGGGCATCGCGAACACATCGCGCCCCAGTTCGTTCGCGAGCCGCGCGGTGATCAGCGAGCCCGAGCGCGGGGCGGCCTCGACGACGAGCGCGCCGATCGCCAGCGCGGCGATCAGCCGGTTGCGCTGCGGGAAATGTGCGGCGCGGGCCGGCGTGCCGAGCGGCCATTCCGACACGATCGCGCCGTGCGCGGCGATCTCGTGGGCGAGCGCGCGGTGCCGCGCCGGATAGACGAGATCGGCGCCCGTCGCGATCACCGCGACGGTGCCCGACCGGCTGTCGAGCCCGCCACGATGCGCGGCGGCGTCGATCCCGAGCGCGAGGCCCGAGACGATCGTGAGGCCCGCGTCGGACAACGCGTGGGCGAAGTGCGCGGCGTCGGCGAGCCCTTGCGGCGTCGCATGGCGGCTGCCGACGATGGCGAGGCCGTGTGCGTGCAGCAGGTCGAGCCGCCCCTTTACATATAGCAGCGGCGGCGGATCGTGCAGGTCGCGCAGCCGCGGCGGGTAGGCCGGGTCGCTCAGCGTGACGAGCCCGTTGCCCGGCCCGTCGAGCCACGCGAGCACGGCGCGGGTGCGCGTGTCGAGATCGTCGCGCTCGCTTGCGCGCACGGCCTGCGCGGCGGCGGGGCTGCTCACGGCGGCGATGGCTTCGTCGGACGCGCGCAGCAACGCCGCCGGCGAGCCGAATGCCGCGAGCAGCGCCTGTAGCACGGCGGCCGAGAGGCCGGGCGCATGCGCGAGCTGCAGCCAGGCGCGCAGCGCGGCGGGCGTCAGCGCTTGCGGGGACATGAGGCGGCCCTCGAATGCGGCGTCCAGCGGAGCGCGTGGCGCCATGATAAAATTTTCATCATCCGAAATACTCGACAGGGCCGTGCGCGCAGGCGCCCGGCCGATTGCAGGAGGCGCGATCCGCGGCATTGATATGCCACGCATCCGCCTCATCTTCATTGCATCCCGGCGGCGGCGCCAGCCGGCCGGATGGCCGATGCGGCGCGCCGCTCCACCGAATACCGAACACCATGGCTTTGCTCAATATTCTTCATTACCCCGACAAGCGGCTGCACAAGGTCGCGAAGCCCGTCGACAAGGTCGACGACCGGATCCGCAAGCTCGTCGCCGACATGGCCGAGACCATGTACGCGGCGCCCGGCATCGGCCTGGCGGCCACCCAGGTCGACGTGCACGAGCGCGTGATCGTGATCGACGTCTCCGAGGAGAAGAACGAGCTGCGCGCGTTCATCAACCCGGAAATCGTGTGGTCGAGCGACGCGAAGCAGACCTACGAGGAAGGCTGTTTGTCGGTGCCCGGCATCTACGACGAAGTCGAACGTCCCGACCACGTGCGCGTGCGCGCGCTCAACGAGCAGGGCGAGACGTTCGAGCTCGACTGCGAAGGGTTGCTCGCGGTGTGCGTCCAGCACGAGATGGATCACCTGATGGGCCGCGTGTTCGTCGAATACCTGTCGCCGCTCAAGCAGACGCGTATCAAGACGAAGATGAAGAAACTCGAACGCGCGATGTGATGCGCGTGCGCCCAGCCCGACCCCGAACGCTGTCATGACCCATACGTTGCGCGTGATTTTTGCCGGTACGCCGGAATTCGCCGCGGCCGCTCTTGCCGCGATCCACGAGGCCGGTTTCCCGGTGCCGCTCGTGCTCACCCAGCCCGATCGCCCGGCCGGGCGCGGGATGAAACTCCAGGCGAGCGCGGTGAAGCGCTACGCCGTCGAGCACGGGATGACCGTCGCGCAGCCGCCGTCGCTGCGCCGCGCGGGCAAGTACCCGGCGGAGGCGGCCGACGCGATCGAGCTGCTGCGCACGACGCCGCACGACGTGATGGTGGTGGCCGCGTACGGCCTGCTGCTGCCGCAGGAAGTGCTCGACATCCCGCGCGCCGGCTGCATCAACATCCACGCGTCGCTGCTGCCGCGCTGGCGCGGCGCGGCGCCGATCCATCGTGCGATCGAGGCCGGCGACGCCGAGACGGGCGTTACGCTGATGCAGATGGACGTTGGCCTCGACACCGGCGCGATGATCGAGGAGGCGCGCCTCGCGATCGCGCCCGACGATACGACCGCGACGCTGCACGACCGGCTCGCCGCCGACGGCGCGCGGCTGATCGTCGATGCGCTCGTGCGGCTCGAGCGCGACGGCACGCTGCCGGCGACGCCGCAGCCGGCCGACGGCGTGACCTACGCGGAAAAGATCGGCAAGCACGAAGCGGCGCTCGACTGGCGCAAGCCGGCCGACGTGCTCGCGCGTCAGGTGCGTGCGTTCGATCCGTTCCCGGGCGGCGTCGCGACGCTCGACGGCGCGGCCATCAAGCTGTGGGCGGCCGAGCCCGTGGCTGCGCCGGCCACGATTGCCGACGCGGCGCCCGGCACGATCGTCGAAGCCGCGCCGGAAGGCGTGGTGGTCGCATGCGGTAGAGGCGCGCTGCGCGTGACCCAGTTGCAGAAACCGGGCGGCAAGCGGCTGCCCGCGCGAGAATTCCTCGCCGGTTCGCCGCTCGCCGCCGGCCAGCGGTTCGCGCTGCCCGACGTGGACTGACAGGACCTGAGCGTCATTCGACCCGGTCCGCCGGCCCGGCGCAACTGGCCGGACGGCCGAGTCGCGCGGGGCGGCGCGCGCGCGTAGAATTTCCCTGCGCTCTCCGGTTTCGAGGTTTTCATGTTCGGCATCACCCATTTCGGCTTCTTCGTGTTCGCGGTTTTCCTGCTGAACATCACGCCCGGTCCCGATACGGCCTACATCGTCGGCCGCAGCGTCGCGCAGGGGCGCGGCGCGGGGCTGATGTCGGCGTTCGGCATTTCGGCCGGCTGCTGCGTCCATGCGCTCGCCTGCGCGTTCGGCCTGACCGCGCTGCTGGCCGCGTCGGCAACCGCGTTCACGGTGATCAAGCTGGTCGGCGCCGCGTACCTGATTTATCTCGGCGTGCGGATGATCATCGCGAAGCAGGCCGCCGCGCCGTCGGGCGCCGAAGCCGCGCAGGCCGCGGCCGCCAAGCCGCTGCGCCAGCTGTTCATGCAGGGTTTCTGGACCAACGTGCTGAATCCGAAGGTCGTGCTGTTCTTCGTGTCGTTCTTTCCGCAGTTCGTATCGGCCGACAGCCCGCACAAGGCCTGGGCGTTCCTGACCCTCGGCGCGGTGTTCGTCGCGATGAGCACGGTCTGGACGAGCGTGGTCGCGTGGGTGGCGGGCAGCGTCACGCAGCGCTTTTCCGGCAAGCCGGGCGTCAGGAAGTGGCTCGACCGCACGGTCGGCAGCGCTTTCGTCGGGCTCGGCCTTCGTCTCGCCGCTTCGCAACGCTGAGATTGAATTTTTCCGGCAAGACCTTATCTAACAAATCGCTTACAATTTTCCGCCGTGCGCTGTGATGCGCGGCGGGTCCCCTGACGGATAAGGAGTGGGTATGTTCAATTGGGTCAAAACGGCGATGCTGATGGCCGCGATCACGGCCCTGTTCATCGTGATCGGCGGGATGATCGGCGGCTCGCGCGGCATGACGATCGCGCTGCTGTTCGCGCTCGGCATGAATTTCTTCTCGTACTGGTTCTCGGACAAGATGGTGCTGCGCATGTACAACGCGCAGGAAGTCGACGAGAACACGGCGCCGCAGTTCTACCGGATGGTGCGCGAGCTGGCCACGCGCGCGAACCTGCCGATGCCGCGCGTCTACCTGATCAACGAGGATGCGCCGAACGCGTTCGCGACGGGCCGCAACCCGGAGCACGCGGCGGTCGCCGCGACGACGGGCATCCTGCGCGTGCTGTCGGAGCGCGAGATGCGCGGCGTGATGGCGCACGAGCTCGCGCACGTGAAGCACCGCGACATCCTGATCTCGACGATCACCGCGACGATGGCGGGCGCGATCTCGGCGCTCGCGAACTTCGCGATGTTCTTTGGCGGGCGCGACGAGAACGGCCGGCCGGCCAACCCGATCGCCGGTATCGCGGTCGCGTTGCTCGCGCCGATCGCCGGCGCGCTCATCCAGATGGCGATTTCGCGGGCCCGCGAGTTCGAGGCCGACCGCGGCGGCGCGCAGATTTCCGGCGATCCGCAGTCGCTCGCCACCGCGCTCGACAAGATCCATCGCTATGCGGCGGGCATCCCGTTCCAGGCGGCCGAAGCGCATCCGGCCACCGCGCAGATGATGATCATGAATCCGCTGCACGGCGGCGGTCTGCAGAACCTGTTCTCGACGCACCCGGCCACCGAGGAGCGCATCGCGCGCCTGATGGAGATGGCGCGCACCGGCCGCTTCGAGTGACGCTTGGCGACCCGCGCGGCCGTTGCCGCGCGGGGTCGCTTCGCCACCCCGCATGCTTCGCGCTGCGGGGTGTTTCATTTGTGCGCGCCGTAAAGGGGCCAAAGGGGCAGCATGGCCGCACGCTACAATGCGCGGTTTGGGATCGTCGGGCCAACTGGCGGTTGCGATCCCGCCGTTTGCCGCACCCGATTGCTCGCGCCTGTTTGCCGCGCCTGTTTGCCGATTCCGCACCGATGACACGACCCCGTTCTTCCGCTTCGACTTCCTCCGGCCGCCCGGCGCGCCTGGCTGCGCTGCACCTGGCGCCCGATTCGCTCGGCTTCGCGCTCGACGCGGCCGCGCAGGCGGTCGATGCGGTGCGACGCGGCACCGCGTTGCCGGCGGCATTGTCGGCGGTATTCGCGCAGATGCCATCCGGTGCGCAGCCACTCGCGCGCGGCGCGACGCAGGACGTCGCCTATCGGACGATGCGCCGCCTCGGCAGCGCGGACTGGCTGATCGGCAAGTTCGTCAGCAAGGCGCCGCCCGCGCACGTGCACGCGGTGCTCGCCGGTGCGTTCGCGCTGCTGCTCGACCCGGCGGACGAGGCCGCGTACCCGGCGTTCACGGTGGTCGACCAGGCCGTCACCGTCATCGGCGCGCGGCGCGAATTCGCGTTCGCGAAGGGGATGGTCAACGCGGTGCTGCGCCGTTTCCTGCGCGAGCGCGACGCACTCGTCGCCGCGATGCAGGACGACCCGGTCGCGCGCTGGAACTACCGCGCGTGGTGGGTCGATGCGGTGAAGCGTGCATGGCCCGACGCGTGGCAGGCGATTCTCGCGGCCGGCGAGCGTCAGGGGCCGCTGACGCTGCGCGTGAATGCGCGCCGCGTGAGCGTCGACGCGTATCTCGACACGCTGCGCGCGAATGGAATCGAAGCGACCGCAATCGGCCGGCATGCGGTGCGACTCGCGTCGGCGCTGCCGGTCGAACGCATTCCGGGCTTCGCCGACGGCGTGGTGTCGGTGCAGGACGCCGGCGCGCAGCTCGCGGCCGAATGGCTCGGCGCGCGCGACGGCATGCGCGTGCTCGATGCGTGCGCGGCGCCCGGCGGCAAGACGGGCCATATTCTCGAACTCGCCGATGCGGACGTCGTGGCGCTCGAAAGCGACGCGACGCGCGCCGCGCGGATCGGCGAGAATCTCGTGCGCCTGTCGCTCGCCGCGAACGTGTGCGTCGGCGACGCCGGCGCGCCGGACGCGTGGTACGACGGGCGTCCGTTCGATCGCATCCTGGCCGACGTGCCGTGCTCGGCGTCCGGCATCGCGCGGCGGCACCCCGACATCCGCTGGCTGCGCCGCGAGGCCGACATCCCGGCGCTGGTCGCGGAGCAGCGGCGCATCCTGTCCGCGCTGTGGCCGCTCGTGAAACCGGGCGGCGAACTGCTTTACGTGACCTGCTCGATCTTCCCCGAGGAAGGCGAAGGGCAGGCCCGCTGGTTTGAAGCGGCCTGTGAAGATGCGGTACGATTGGACGCCCCCGGCCAACTGCTGCCGGGCGGCGTGCAGGGACGGGCGGCCGCCGGCGCACTCGACCAGAACACCGATCACGACGGATTTTTCTACGCGCGGTTTCAGAAACGGTGACGATCAAACACCTTTTTCCCTTTCGGCTCGCGGCCGTCTTGCTGGTCGCGTTGACGCTGTGTCTGGCCGTCGTCCGGCCGGCGCATGCCGAATCGATCGCCGTGCAGCGCGCGTCGCTCCAGTCCGACGGAAGCGGCTGGAGCCTCGACGCACGGTTCGACTTCGAGCTGAATCCGAACCTCGAGGATGCCGTCAACAAGGGCATCCCGCTTTACTTCACGACCGACTTCGAGCTGAGCCGCGCGCGCTGGTACTGGTTCGACGAGCAGCCGGTGGCGGTCACGCAGACGATCCGCCTGTCGTTCCAGCCGCTCACGCGCGAGTACCGCGTGTCGACGGGCGGCCTGCAGCTCGGCTTTCCGTCGCTGAAGGATGCGCTCGCGGTGGTCCGGCACATCACATCGTGGCACGTGATCGACCGCAACCAGGTGCGCGCGGGCGAAACCTACACGGCGTCGGTGCGCATGCAGCTCGATACGGCGCTGATGCCGAAGCCGTTCCAGGTCGATGCCGTGAACAACCGCGACTGGACGCTCGGGTCGGACTGGAAGCGCTTCAACTTCACGGTGACCGAACGTGCTAAATAAAGTACGCCGCGCGGCCAGCGGGAAGAGCCTCCTGATCCGCGTGATCGTCTCGACGGTCGCGCTGACCGCGCTGCTGCTGCTCGTGCTGCTCGCGGCCGCGAGCGCGAACACCGAATTCTTCGACCGCTACTACTCGTGGCTGTACGCGACGAACATCGTCGTCGCGCTCGTGTTCCTGCTCGTGGTGCTCGGGCTGATCGGGATGATCGTCGTGCGCCTGAGGAAGGGCAAGTTCGGCACGCGGCTGCTCGCGAAGCTCGCGGTGTTCTTCGCGCTCGTCGGTGTGGTGCCGGGCGGGATCATCTACATCGTGTCGTACCAGTTCGTGTCGCGCAGTATCGAATCGTGGTTCGACGTGAACGTCGAGACGGCGCTGACGGCCGGCCTGAACCTCGGCCGCGGGATGCTCGATGCGTCGCTGTCCGATCTGCAGACGAAGGCGCGGCTGATGTCCGACCAGCTCGCGAGCGTCGATGCGAACACGAACGGCACGACGCTCACGCTGCTGCGGCTGCGCGACCAGTTCGGCGTGCAGGACGCGACGATCGTCGAGCCGAGCCGCGGCGGCTCGGGTGCCGCGCCCGACCTGCACATCGTCGCGCAGGCGTCGGGCAATTTCGCGGCGCTGATTCCGGACGACCTGCCGACGCCGCTGATGCTGAGCCAGGCACGCGAACACGGCGCGTATGCGGCGATCGAGGGCGAAGTCGACGGCGACCCGCGCGCGCACGGTGCGAAGGGTGCGCTGCGGCTGCGCGTCGTGCGGCCGATTCCCGATGCGACGACGTCGCTGCTGCAGCCGGCGGAGCGGTTCCTGCAGCTCACGCAGCCGGTGCCGCCCGGGCTCGCGCACAATGCGGACGCGGTGCAGCGCGCGTACCGCGAGTACCAGGAAAAGTCGCTCGGCCGCACGGGCCTGCGCAAGATGTACATCGGCACGCTGACGCTCGCGCTGTTTCTCGCGACCTTCATCGCGATGATGCTCGCGCTCGCGCTCGGCCAGCAGCTCGCGCGGCCGCTGTTCCTGCTCGCGCAGGGCACGAAGGAGATCACCGAAGGCGACTACACGCCGAAGCGCGAGATCAAGACGCGCGACGAGCTCGGCTTCCTCACGCAGTCGTTCAACGCGATGACGCGCCAGTTGTCGGAGGCGCGGCTCGCGGTCGAGAAGAACCGCATCGCGCTCGAGCATTCGAAGACGTATCTCGAGAGCATTCTCGCGAACCTGACGGCCGGCGTGTTCGTGCTCGACCGGCAGTTCCGGCTGACGACGGCCAATCGCGGCGCCGAGCGGATCTTCCGGCAGCCGTTCAACTCGCTGATCGGTACGACGCTCGACCGGATCGGCGTGGCCGCCGGGTTCGGCGCGATGGTGCGCAAGGCGTTCGCCGATCGCGAGGCGGCGTCCGACGGCGGCAGCGGCGATCGCGGCCACTGGCAGCAGCAGTTCGCGATCGAGGTGCCGGGCGAAACCGATCCGCTGACGCTGCTCGTGCGCGGCACGCGGCTCGTGTCGACGGTCGAGGGGCAGGCCGACGATCCGCAGACGTCCGGCTACGTCGTCGTGTTCGACGACATCTCCGACGTGATTTCCGCGCAGCGTTCGGTTGCGTGGGGCGAGGTCGCGCGGCGGCTCGCGCACGAGATCAAGAATCCGCTGACGCCGATCCAGCTGTCGGCCGAGCGGCTGCAGATGAAGCTGTCGGACAAACTCTCACCGCCCGACGCGGACGTGCTCAAGCGCGGCGCGACGATGATCGTGAACCAGGTGGCCGCGATGAAGCGGATGGTCGACGATTTCCGCGAATACGCGCGCACGCCGCCGGCGGTGCTCGCGAACCTGCAGTTGAACGAACTGGCGAGCGAGGTGCTCGGGCTGTACGGCGTCGGCGAAGGCAAGAACCCGATCGTCGCCGAACTCGCGCCGTCGCTGCCGGTGATTCGCGGCGACGCGACGCAATTGCGCCAGGTGATTCACAACCTGCTGCAGAATGCGCAGGATTCGGTTGCGGAGTCCGCGCATCCGCGTGTGTTGATCGAAACCAAGGCAGTAGAATATGGCGACCCCGACGCCGAGGGCAAAACGCGCGTCGCGGTACGTCTGACCGTGTCCGACAACGGGCCCGGTTTTCCGGCACGCATCCTGACCCGCGCGTTCGAGCCTTACGTGACGACGAAGGCGAAGGGCACGGGGCTCGGGCTGGCCACGGTCAAGAAAATCGTTGACGAGCACGGCGCGCGGATCGATCTGCGCAATCGCATGCACGGCGAGACCGTCGAGGGTGCGCAGGTGTCGATCCTGTTCCTGCAGATGGCGAGCGATACGCCAGGCGCCGAACCCGGTGCGCAGGACGGGACGACTCCCGCCAAGACAAAAGCAAGTGAGCAGACAAAGGCAGCGTAAATGGCAACCATCCTGGTGGTAGATGATGAAATGGGCATCCGGGAATTGCTCTCGGAGATCCTCAGCGATGAAGGACATGTCGTCGAGGCGGCGGAGAACGCGCAGGCCGCGCGGGAATACCGGCTGAATCAGGCGCCCGATCTCGTGCTGCTCGATATCTGGATGCCCGATACCGACGGCGTCACGCTGCTCAAGGAATGGGCGGCGCAGGGGCTGCTGACGATGCCCGTGATCATGATGTCCGGGCACGCGACGATCGATACGGCCGTCGAGGCGACGAAGATCGGCGCGCTCGATTTCCTCGAGAAACCGATCGCGCTGCAGAAGCTGCTGAAGTCGGTCGAGCACGGGCTTGCGCGCGGCGCAGCGCCGGTGTCCGCGAACGCGGCGGCGAAGGCGGGCGGCGGGCAGGCCGCGGGGCCGGCGGCGGTCGCGTCCGCGGCGGCGCTGCCGACGCTCGGCGACGACATGGCGTCGGCGCTCGGCCTCGCGGGCCAGACGGCCGCGATCCCGTTCGACATCCCGTTGCGCGAGGCGCGCGATGCGTTCGAGCGCGCGTACTTCGAATATCACCTCGCGCGCGAGAACGGCAGCATGACGCGCGTCGCGGAGAAGACGGGCCTCGAGCGCACGCACCTGTATCGCAAGCTGAAGCAACTCGGCGTCGAGCTCGGCAAGAAGCCGTCGGAAGGCGCGCTGTAAAAAATTTCGCGAAAGCACTTGCTCGGGGCCGAATAGCTCGATATACTTTCATTCTTCGTTGGCCCGGTAGCTCAGTTGGTAGAGCAGCGGATTGAAAATCCGCGTGTCGATGGTTCGATTCCGTCCCAGGCCACCAGCATTTAAAACCCCAAGAATCGGAAGGTTCTTGGGGTTTTTCGTTTGTGGTGGATATCGCGCGTCGTGAGCGGCGGGCCCGGCAGCATTCGCCGGGGCATGATAAAATCCGTGCCCGCTCAATGACTTAGCGCATCGCTTCATGCGCATGGCAGGCTGCCCGCGGCGCACCTGCCGTGGCGCGCGGCCACGACGCCGCGCGATGAGCGGTATAAGCGCGCCGCCGCATTCGCGGCCGACCGCGCTGCCTATACTGGTCGGGCCGGCGCAGGCCGGCCGCGTCGGCCGCCCGGTGGCAGCCGGCCTCGGGGCGCAGTGCGACGCGAGCCTACACATTCACGGAGTATCACGGTGATTCGGACAGACGCTAAAGACGGCGCGCTCGTGTTGTTTTCCGGCGGGCAGGACTCCGCCACGTGCGTGGCATGGGCCCTCGAGCGCTACCAGACGGTCGAGACGCTCGGCTTCGATTACGGCCAGCGTCATCGCGTCGAACTCGAGTGCCGCGAAGGCGTGCGCGAAGCGCTGAAGCGCAAGTTTCCGGCGTGGTCGGACCGGCTCGGCGACGATCACATGATCGACCTGTCGGTGCTTGGCGCGATCAGCGATACCGCGATGACGCGCACGATCGAGATCGAGACGACGGCCAACGGCCTGCCGAACACGTTCGTGCCGGGCCGCAACCTGATGTTCATGACGATCGCCGCGGCGATCGCCTATCGCCGCGGGCTGCGCGTGCTGGTCGGCGGGATGTGCGAGACCGATTTCTCCGGCTATCCGGACTGCCGCGACGACACGATGAAGGCGCTGCAGGTCGCGCTGAATCTCGGGATGGATACGCGCATCGTGCTCGAGACGCCGCTGATGTGGCTCGACAAGGCGCAGACCTGGCAGCTCGCCGAACAGCTCGGCGGCAACGCGCTCGTCGAACTGATCCGCGTCGAGACGCACACGTGCTACGTGGGCGAGCGTGCGGAGTTGCACGACTGGGGCTTCGGCTGCGGCGAATGCCCGGCCTGCAAGCTGCGCAAGCGCGGCTACGAGGCCTACCTGAAGGGCGAGCGGGTGACCGAAGCGCCGCTGTGACGCGGCTCGCGCGGGCAGCGCTTGATGGACAACGGATTCTGATCGACAACGAGCGGCGCGAGCCGGACGAAGCACGATGACTTACGCGGTCAAGGAAATTTTCTACACGTTGCAGGGCGAGGGCGCGAATGCGGGCCGGCCGGCCGTGTTCTGCCGGTTCGCCGGCTGCAACCTGTGGTCGGGCCGCGAAGAGGATCGTGCGGAGGCCGTGTGCCGCTTCTGCGATACGGATTTCGTCGGCACCGACGGCGAGAACGGCGGCAAGTTCAAGGATGCCGCCGCGCTCGTCGCGACGATCGCCGGCCTGTGGCCGGACGGCGAAGCGCACCGCTTCGTCGTCTGCACGGGTGGCGAGCCGATGCTGCAGCTCGACCAGCCGCTCGTCGACGCGCTGCATGCGGCCGGCTTCGAGATCGCGATCGAGACCAATGGTTCGCTGCCGGTGCTCGACACGATCGACTGGATCTGCGTGAGCCCGAAGGCCGATGCGCCGCTCGTCGTCACGAAGGGCAACGAACTGAAGGTCGTCGTGCCGCAGGACAATCAGCGGCTCGCCGACTACGCGAAGCTCGATTTCGAGTATTTTCTCGTGCAGCCGATGGACGGCCCGTCGCGCGACCTCAACACGAAGCTCGCGATCGACTGGTGCAAGCGTCATCCGCAGTGGCGGCTGTCGATGCAGACCCACAAATATCTGAACATTCCCTGAGCCACGGCCTTTGACATCGTGCTGATTACCCGAAAACTCGAATTCGACGCGGGCCACCGCATTCCCGATCACCGCAGCCAGTGCAGGAACCTGCACGGCCATCGCTACGTGCTCGAAATCACGCTGCGCGGCGATCTCGTCGATACCGAGGGCGCGCCCGACCGCGGCATGGTGATGGATTTCGCCGACGTGAAGGCGCTCGCGATGGAGCACCTCGTCAGCAAGTGGGACCACGCGTTCCTGGTCTATGCGCGCGACGACGTCGTGCGCTCGTTCCTCGAGCAGATGGCCGACCACAAGACCGTCGTGATCGACCGGATCCCGACCGTCGAGAACCTCGCGGCGATCGCGTTCGACCTCCTCGCGAACGTGTACGACGCGCACTACGGCGTGAACCTGCGCCTCGAGCGCGTGCGCTTGTACGAAACGCCGAACTGCTGGGCCGACGTCGAGCGCCAGTCCGGCCGCTGATCCTGCCTGCACCGGCAGCCCCGCCGTCCGGCGCGGGCTGCCCGTCACCGCGCCTGGCGGTGTCGCCTCCCGCCGTCCCGCGCCGGTACGGCTTCCCCCGTCTGTTCCCGCATCGAGCACCCCGCCGCGCTATGATCGTCGTGCGGCACCGAAAAACGCGCGCGTGGGCGATCGCGCGGCCCGCGCTGTCAGATCGGCCGTCCCGGTCCGACTCACGTTCTGCGGCGCGCGGTCTGCGGCCGCCGCCATGCTTCGATTGCCTGGGCGGTGCGCGTTTCGCTTCGCCTGTTGCTTGTCCCGTTCGATTGCCGTTCCGTTCCGGAGGCCGTATCGATGAGCACGCTCACCAATTCCCTCAAACAACGCCTGCGCGACGGTGACGAGCCGCTGTACGGCCTGTGGCTGTCGCTCGGCAGCGACTCGGCCGCGGAAGCGCTCGCGCATGCCGGTTACGACTGGCTCTGCATCGACATGGAGCATGCGCCGAACGACAGTCGCGACGTGGCATCGCAACTGCGCGCGATCGCCGCGGCGCACCTGCCGAGCGAGCCGGTCGTGCGCGTGCCGGCGCGCGAGCCGTGGCTCGTGAAGCGCGCGCTCGACGCCGGCGCGCGCACGCTGATGTTCCCGTGTATCGAGTCGCCCGACGACGCCGCGCACGCGGTGCGGCTCACGCGCTTCCCGTCGCCGGAATCGCCGGACGGGCTGCGCGGCGTGGCCGGCATGGTGCGCGCGGCGGCATTCGGCATGCGCCGCGACTATCTGCAGACGGCGAATGCGCAAGTCGCGGTGGTCGTGCAGGTCGAATCGGCGCGCGGCGTCGACGAAGTCGAGCGGATCGCGGCGACGCCCGGCGTCGATTGCCTGTTCGTCGGCCCGGCCGATCTCGCGGCGAGCCTCGGGCATCTCGGCGATATCCGCCACCCGGACGTCGAAACCGCGATGGCGCGCGTGCTCGCGGCCGGCAAGCAGGCGGGCGTCGCGGTCGGCGTCTTCGCCGGCGATACGGCGGCCGCGCGCCAGTATCGCGACGCCGGATACCGGATGATCACCGTATCGGCCGACGTGAGCTGGCTGTTGCGCGCGACGCGGCAGGCGCTGCAGGAGGTACGGTCATGAACGGAGCAGACGCTGCGTGCCGCAGGCGGGTGCGGATCGGGGCGATGGTCGGGCTGTGGGCCGTGTGGGCGGCGGCCGCCGCGCAGGGCGTGCCGCAAGCGAAGCCCGATCCGGCGCGCGAGACGCAATCGGCGGTCGCCGACTACAACGCCGGCGACTATCGCGCGGCGCTCGTGCAGTTCCACGATGCGGCCGAGCGCGGCGATCGCCTCGCGCAGTTCAACTACGCGATGATGCTGCTGACGGGCGAAGGCGTGACGGCGAACATCGACGAAGGGGTGCGCTGGCTCAAGCGCGCGGCGGACGCGAACATGTCGCACGCGCAGTACGTGTACGGCCGGATGTTCGACGACGGCGAGTTCGTCGCGCGCAACCCGGCAGAAGCGCATCGCTGGTTCCTGCGGGCCGCGAAGCAGGGGCATGTGCAGGCCGAGCTGTCGCTCGCAAACCAGTTCCTCGACGGGCGCGGTACGCCGCGCGACAACCGGCAGGCGTTCACGTGGTACAAGCAGGCCGCCGACGCCGGCGATCCCGTCGCGCAGTACGTGACCGCGTCGTTCTACGAGCGCGGCGGCGACGGCGTCGCGCAGAACCTGAACATCGCGCGCGCGTATTACGCGGCGGCCGCCGCGCAGGGCGACGAGACGGCCGGGCTGAAATTCAAGGAGTTGAGCGCGCGGCTGAAGGCGCCGACGCCGGCATCGGGCGCCGGCGCGGTGCAGCCAGGCAAGCCGTACGCGCCGCCGCAGTAAGCGGCCTGGCCCAATGAAAAACGGCGCCGGGGCGCCGTTTTCGTGTGTCGCGGGGCAGGCCGCGCGGTCAGCTCTTCATCAGCCGCCGCTGCCGCCCGACGCTCATGATCATCCCGATCGCGATGCCGAGCGTCGTGAGCGCGGTGCCGCCGTAGCTCATGAACGGCAGCGGCACGCCGACGACCGGCAGCACGCCGCTCACCATCCCGATGTTGACGAACGCGTAGACGAAGAACGCGAGCGTGAGCGAGCCCGCGAGCAGCCGGCCGAACTGCGTCGCGCCCTGCGCGGCGATGTAGAGGCCGCGTGCGATCAGCGCCATGTACAGCGTTAGCAGCACGAGCCCGCCGGCGAGCCCCCATTCCTCGGAGAACACCGCGAAGATGAAGTCGGTGTGCTTTTCCGGAATGAATTCGAGGTGCGCCTGCGTGCCTTTCAGGTAGCCCTTGCCGAGCGCGCCGCCCGAGCCGATCGCGATCACGGCCTGGATCGTGTGGAAGCCCTTGCCGAGCGGGTCGGACGTCGGGTCGAGCAGTGTGCACACACGGTGCTTCTGGTAGTCGTGCATCAGCGGCCACTGCACTTCGGGCTGGCAGATGCGTTCCTCGAACACGGCGATCGAGCCGACCGCGATCACGCCCGCGACGAGCACGGGCACGATCAGCTTGAACGACAGGCCGGCGAGGTAAATCACGAAGAAGCCGGCCGCGAACACGAGCAGGCCCGTGCCGAGGTCGGGCTGCTTCGCGATCAGCCCGACCGGCACCATCAGGATCCCGAACGCGGCGACGAAGTCGTACCAGCGCAGCCCGCCTTCGCGGCGCTGGTAGTACCACGCGAGCATCAGCGGCGTCGCGATCTTCAGGATTTCCGACGGCTGGATCACGACGCCGACGTTCAGCCAGCGCTTCGCGCCCTTCTTGGTCATCCCGAACAGCGCGACGGCAATCAGCAGCGCGACCCCGAACGTATAGAGCGGGACCGCGAAGCGCATCAGCGTGGTCGGCGGGATGTTGGCGATCACCCACATCAGCACGAACGTCAGCAGGATGTTGCGCAACTGGTCCTCGACGCGGCCCGGCACGTCGATCGACGCGCTGTACAGCGTGACGATGCCGACGCACAGCAGCAGGAACACGATGAGGGCGAGCGGGCGGTCGAAGCCCGCGAACATCTGCTTGATCTTGTCGAGCCAGGCGCGCTTGTCGAATTGCATGCCTTTCTCCGTTAATGAGCGGTGCCGGCGTCCGCCGCTTTCGCGGGGGCCGTTGCGCGGTGGTTGTCGTCCCGCGGCGTGGCGACGACCGGCTGCGCGTCGCTGGCGGGCCGGCGCGGCCGGTGCGGGCGCCGGATCGGCGGCAGGCTCGCGGCCATCGGCGCCGCGGCGCTCGCGTCGGCCGGCGCGGTGGCGCTGGCGCTAGCCGGCCCCGAGGCACCCAACGCCCCCGATGCGGCCGATGCCGCATCGGCCGCGCTGGCCGCCGACGGCACGACCGGCTGCGGCAGCGCGGTGAAGCCGGCCGCGATCGTGGCGGGCTTCGACGTGTCGCCGACCACCGGCGCGCTCACCGGCTCGGTGGCCGACGCCGCGGCGGCCACGGCCGCGGCTTCGTTCTTCGGGTTCTGGCGCTCGACGAGGTAGTAGTCGAGCACGCGCCGCGCGATCGGGCCGGCGGCCTGCGCGCCCCAGCCGCCGTTCTCGACGACCAGCGCGATGGCGATCTGCGGATGGTCGACCGGCGCGTACGCGATGAACAGCGCGTGGTCGCGCAGGTGCTCGGCGAGCAGGTGGCCCTTGTAGTTCGAGCCCTGCAGCGAGAACACCTGCGCGGTCCCGGTCTTGCCGGCCGCGAGGTACGGCACGCCGCGGAACACCTTGTACGCGGTGCCGGACGGGTTCTCGATCACGTTCTCCATCCCGCGCTTCACGACGTCGATGTCGGCCGCCTTGAGCGGGATCACGTCGCTTTCCTTCGGCACGGTCAGGTGGCGCGCTCGCGAGATCGGATCCTCGACTTCCTTCACGAGGTGAGGCTTCATCACGACGCCGTTGTTCGCGAGCGTCGCCGTGGCGTGCGCGAGCTGCAGGATCGTGAACGAGTTGTAGCCCTGGCCGATCCCGAGGCTGATCGTCTCGCCGTCGAACCACTTCTGCTGCGCCGCTTTCTTGAACGCCTTCTTCTTCCAGTCGGTCGACGGCAGGATCCCGCGCGCCTCGCCCTGGATGTCGATGCCGGTGATCTGGCCGAAGCCGAACGGCTTCATGAAGTTCGCGATCGCGTTCACGCCGAGGTCGCGCGCGAGCATGTAGAAGTAGGTGTCGTTCGACACCATGATCGCCTTGTTCATGTCGACCCAGCCCTGGCCCGAGCGCACGTCGTTGCGGAACGTGTGGCCGCCGAACGTGAAGTAGCCGGGATCCTGGAAGCCCCAGCCCGGCGTGCGCTTGCCGAGCGTCAGGCCGGCGAGCGCCATGAACGGCTTGTACGTCGAGCCCGGCGGGTAGGTGCCGTGCAGCGGGCGGTTCAGCAGCGGCTTGTCGGGCGAGTTGTTCAGCTCGTCCCAGGTCTGCTGGTCGATGCCGTCGACGAACGAGTTCGGGTCGAAGCTTGGCGACGACACGAACGCGAGCACGTCGCCCGTCTTCGGCTCGATCGCGACGAGCGCGCCGCGCTTGCCGGCGAACGCCTGCTCGGCGACCTGCTGCAGCCCGATGTCGAGCGACAGCACGAGGTTGTTGCCGGGCGTCGCCTGCGTGCGCGACAGCGTGCGCACCGGCCGGCCGCCGGCCGTCACCTCGACTTCCTCGAAACCCGTCAGCCCGTGCAGCTCGGTTTCGTAGCTCTGCTCGACGCCGATCTTGCCGATGTAGTCGGTGCCCTTGTAGTTGTTCGCGTCGCGGCGCGGATCGTAGTGCTCCTGGTCGCTGTCGTTGTCGTCGCTCATCGCGTCGATGCGATCCTGGTCGCGCTTCGAGATCCGGCCGATATAGCCGATCACGTGCGCGGCCGTCATGCCGAGCGGGTACTGACGGAACAGCCGCGCGCGCACGTCGACGCCGGGGAAGCGGAAACGCTGCGCGGTGAAGCGCGCGACTTCCGCGTCGGTGAGCCGCGTGCGGATCGGCAGGCTCTCGAAGTTCTTCGAGTCTTCCTGCAGCTTCTTGAAGCGGCGGCGGTCGCGTGCGTCGATCGGGATGATCTCGGACAGCTTGTCGATCGTGTTGTCGAGCGTGTCGTCGAGCTTCGACGGCGTGATCTCGAGCGTGTACGCCGAGTAGTTCTTCGCGAGGATCACGCCGTTGCGGTCGGTGATGATCCCGCGGTTCGGCACGATCGGCGCGACGGAGATGCGGTTTTCCTCGGCCTGCAGCGCGTATTTGCCGTGCTGCATCAGCTGCAGGTAGAAGAAGCGGCTCGCGAGCAGCCCGAAGCAGACGAACACGAACACGCCCGCCGCCGCGACGCGCAGGCGGAACCTCGAGAGCTGCTGTTGGGTGTCGTTGAATTCGGTCATTTAAGGGCAATCTGGCCCGCGTGCGGGCGCGGGCGAGGTGCCGCCCCGGAGCGCGACGCGCGGCGGGCGTGGGGGCGGCGGGTATTCAAGGTCGGTCCGGCTCAGATCGGTCGCGTATCGTCCGGGTCGACCGGGCGGCGTTGCGGCATCAGCAGCAGGTGGCTCGCGATCGGCCACAGCGCGGCTTCGACGAAACCGTCGACCAGATAGCGCCAGCCGGGGAACGCGGCGCCCATCAGCAGGCGGATCACGAACGGCACGAGCTGCGCGGCGACGAGCAGCGGCGTGACGTACAGCACCTGCACGCCGATCGGCATCCACAGCACGCGGCGGTGGATCGTGATCGCGCCGTACGACAGCAGCGTATAGGCGAGCGCGTGCTCGCCGAGCAGCCCCGCGTCGTGCACGTCCATCAGGATGCCGAGCGCGAACGCGACGCCCATCCCGACCTTGCGCGGTTGATGGATGTTCCAGAACAGCAGCACGAGCGCGACGAAGTCGGGCACGCCGGGCAGGCGGCCCCACGGCATCAGGTTCAGCAGGAACGCGGCGGCGAGGCTGAAGACGATGAAGTACGGGTTGACCGGCTGCAGGATGTATTGCGGACGGTTCATCGCTGGGCTCCTGGTTGCCCGGCCGCGGGCTTCGCGGGCGCGGCAGCGGGCTGGGCCGGCGCGGCGGGCGCCGCCGGCGCGGGTTTCGCGCCGGGTGCGGCCGCGGCGGCCGGCTTCGCGTTCGCGTCGGCCTTCTCGGCTTTCACGCCCTTCGCGGCGGCCTTCGCGCCCTTCTTGCCCTTCGCGTTCTTGTCGGCGGCCGGATCGGGCTCGGCCGGACGCGGCGGGACGTCGTTCTGGTAATGCAGCACGAGCATCTGGCGCGCGCCGCGCACGGCGGCGACCGGTGCGCAGGTCACGCGGGCGAACGCGGTATCGGCGAGCTTGTCGACGCGCACGACCTTCGCGACCGGCAGGCCCGGCGGATAGACGCCGTCGAGGCCGCTCGTGACGAGCTCGTCGCCCGCGACGAGATCCGCGCTCGTCGGCACGAAGCGCAGGTCGAGCGAATCGCCCTTCGGCGTGCCGTAGATCACGCTGCGCAGGCCGGTGCGCAGCACCTGCACGGGAATCGCGAGATCGCGGTCGGTGATCAGCGTGACTTCGGCCTGCAGCGGGAACACGCGCGTGACCTGGCCGACCACGCCGTCCTCGCTGACGACCGGCGAGCCGTCCTGGATGCCTTGCTGCGAACCCTGGCCGATCACGATCTTCTGCGTGAACGGGTCGCTCGTGTCGTACTGGATCTCGACCGGCGTCGATTGCGTCGCGATGTGCTGGCGCAGTTCGAGCACCGCGCGCAGGTGCGCGTTTTCCTGCGTGAGCACGGCGGCCTGGTTGGCTTGCGTGGACAGTTGCAGGTTGCGCTTGCGCAGGTCGTCGTTCTCGTGGCGCAGCGACGCGCCGGTAACGGCGATGTCGGCCGCGCCCATGAACAGGTCGCGCGGCACGAGCGCCGCGCGTTGCAGCGGGTAGAGCACGGTGCCGAGCACGCCGCGCACGATTTCGAGCGTGCTGAAGCGCGCGTCCGACACGAGGAGCGCGATGGCGAGGGCGACGAAGAAGATGAGCCGCGCGAGCGCGGGCGGACCTTGCTTGAAGAGGGGCGGCGGACTGTATTCCATGGTCGGCGCCGGGCGCGTGTGATCGGTTAAATAATGCTCAGACGCGCAAACGGCGCGGCGGTTCGTTCTGAACGAGCGATCCGGCCGCGCCGCGGGTGCGTCATATCAAACGGGACTGCTTAGGCGATCACTCGGCGATCACTCGTACGAGAAGATGCTGCCCAGCTTGTCCATGCGCTCGAGCGCCATGCCCGAACCGCGTACGACGCAGGTGAGCGGATCCTCGGCGACGAGCACCGGCAGGCCGGTTTCTTCCGCGAGCAGGCGATCGAGGTCGCGCAGCAGCGCGCCGCCGCCCGTCAGCATCATCCCGCGTTCGGCGATGTCGGCGCCGAGTTCCGGCGGCGTCTGTTCGAGCGCGATCTTCACCGACGACACGATCTGGTTCAGCGGATCGGTCAGCGCTTCGAGGATTTCGTTGCTGGAGATCGTGAAGCTGCGCGGGATGCCTTCCGACAGGTTGCGGCCCTTCACTTCCATTTCCTTGACTTCGGAGCCCGGGAACGCGGAGCCGATTTCCTTCTTGATCGCCTCGGCGGTCTGCTCGCCGATCAGCATCCCGTAGTTGCGGCGGATGTAGTTGACGATCGCCTCGTCGAACTTGTCGCCGCCGACGCGCACCGAGCCTTTGTACACGATGCCGCCGAGCGAGATCACGCCGACTTCGGTCGTGCCGCCGCCGATGTCGACGACCATCGAGCCGGTGGCTTCGGACACCGGCAGGCCCGCGCCGATCGCGGCCGCCATCGGCTCCTCGATCAGATAGACCTGCGACGCGCCGGCGCCGTGCGCCGCTTCCTTGATCGCGCGGCGCTCGACCTGGGTCGAGCCGCACGGCACGCAGATGATGATGCGCGGCGACGGCGAGAACATGCGCGACTCGTGGGCCGTCTTGATGAACTGCTTGATCATCTGCTCGGTGACGGTGAAGTCGGCGATCACGCCGTCCTTCATCGGGCGGATCGCCTCGATGTTGCCCGGCACCTTGCCGAGCATCTGCTTGGCTTCCTTGCCGACCGCCTGGATCGTCTTCTTGCCGTTGGGGCCGCCTTCCTGGCGGATCGACACGACGGACGGCTCATCGAGGACGATGCCCTTGCCGCGCATGTAGATCAGGGTGTTTGCGGTGCCGAGGTCGATCGCGAGATCGTTGGAGAAGTAGCTGCGCAAAAAACCGAACATTCAGAATCCTGTTTCGCTCTGGGCCGGCCCTGCATAGCGAGCGCTGAGGGCGGCAGCGGAAAAAATAACAGCCTCGGGAAGCGTGGCGGAAGCGGCCGCCGCGGCGCACGAAGCTGCGAGTGATGTCTACCGGGGATCGCACGAAGCACGCACGGCTTGCCGAAACAGGGCGAAACGGTGCGGGAAAAGGCTGCCGGGTTTGGGTCGAACGCGTAATGATACCTTATAATTTCTCGGTATTTGAATCGAAACGGGCGGTATTTTTGCCGCTTCGGCCCCGATTTTTGAGGGTGGGATCGCACCCTCCAACCCCCCGCCGCAGTGCTGTCGTCGATGCGCTGCGCAGCCTTGTTTTTCCGGTGATCGCATGGCCCTGACCCTGACCGATGTGAAACGCATCGCGCACCTGGCGCGACTCGAAATGGCCGACGCCGACGCCGAGCACATGCTCGGCCAGCTCAATGAATTCTTCGGCCTCGTCGAACAGATGCAGGCGGTCGACACCGCCGGCATCGCGCCGCTCGCCCACCCGATCGAACAGATCCAGGAAGTCGCGCAGCGCCTGCGCGACGACGCCGTGACGGAAGTCGTCGATCGCGACGACAACCAGCGTCCGGCGCCGGCCGTCCAGGACGGCCTCTATCTCGTGCCGAAGGTGATCGAGTAAGCATTCGATGACAAGCGCGCCGGCCGTCCAGCGCCGCGCGCCACCCAGAATTCCCAGGAAAACCACTCAATGCACGCAAAAAGCCTGACCGAACTGCGCGCCGCGCTCGCCGCCAAGGAATGCTCGGCCGTCGAGCTCGCGCAGCACTACCTGAAACGGATCGACGCCGCGCGCGACCTGAACGCGTTCGTCCACGTCGACGCCGACCTCACCCTCGCGCAGGCGAAAGCCGCCGACGCGGAACTCGCCCGCGGTGCGGGCGGCGCGCTGACCGGCCTGCCGATCGCGCACAAGGACGTGTTCGTCACGCGCGGCTGGCGCTCGACCGCCGGCTCGAAGATGCTCGCGAACTACGAGAGCCCGTTCGACGCGACCGTCGTCGCCCGCCTGCAGGCGGCCGGCATGGTCACGCTCGGCAAGACCAACATGGACGAGTTCGCGATGGGCTCGTCCAACGAGAATTCGGCGTTCGGCGCGGTGAAGAACCCGTGGGACACGAACGCGGTGCCGGGCGGCAGCTCGGGCGGCAGCTCGGCCGCCGTCGCCGCGCGCCTCGCGCCGGCCGCGACCGGCACCGACACCGGCGGCTCGATCCGCCAGCCCGCGTCGTTCGCGGGCGTGACCGGCATCAAGCCGACCTACGGCCGCGTGTCGCGCTACGGGATGATCGCGTTCGCGTCGTCGCTCGACCAGGGTGGCCCGATGGCGCAGAGCGCGTCCGATTGCGCGCTGCTGCTGAACGCGATGGCGGGCTTCGACGAGCGCGACTCGACGAGCCTCGAGCGCGACGACGAAGACTTCACGCGCCACCTCGGCCAGCCGTGGGCGACCGGCAACGACGCGGGCAAGCCGCTCGCGGGCCTGCGCATCGGCTTGCCGAACGAGTATTTCGGCGCCGGCCTCGCCGACGACGTGCGCGCGACGATCGACGCGGCGCTCAAGCAATACGAAGCGCTCGGCGCGACGCTCGTGCCGGTGTCGCTGCCGAAGACGGAACTGTCGATCCCCGTGTACTACGTGATCGCGCCGGCGGAAGCGTCGTCGAACCTGTCGCGTTTCGATGGCGTGCGCTTCGGCCACCGCGCCGCGCAGTACGGCGACCTGCTCGACATGTACAAGAAGTCGCGCGCCGAAGGCTTCGGGCCCGAGGTGAAGCGCCGGATTCTGGTCGGCACGTACGTGCTGTCGCACGGCTACTACGACGCGTACTACCTGCAGGCGCAGAAGATCCGCCGCATCATCGCGAACGATTTCCAGGAAGCGTTCAAGTCCTGCGACGTGATCATGGGCCCGGCGTCGCCGACGGTCGCATGGGATCTCGGCGCGAAGGGCGACGATCCGGTGCAGATGTATCTCGCCGATATCTACACGCTGTCGGTGAGCCTCGCGGGCCTGCCCGGCATGAGCGTGCCGTGCGGCTTCGGCGCGGGCGCGAACGCGCAGCGCCCGGTCGGCCTGCAGATCATCGGCAACTATTTCAACGAAGCCCGGATGCTGCAGGTCGCCGACGCGTTCCAGCGCGCGACCGATTGGCACAAGCAAGTTCCGGCGGGGGTGTAAGCATGACTCAATGGGAAGTCGTTATCGGTCTCGAGACGCACGCGCAACTGTCGACCGTCTCGAAGATTTTCTCGGGCGCCTCGACGCAGTTCGGCGCGGAGCCGAACACGCAGGCGTGCCCGGTCGACCTGGCGCTGCCGGGCGTGCTGCCGGTGCTGAACCGCGGCGCGGTCGAGCGGGCGATCCGCTTCGGCCTCGCGATCGGCTCGACCATCGCGCCGCGCAGCATCTTCGCGCGCAAGAATTATTTCTACCCCGATCTGCCGAAGGGCTATCAGATCAGCCAGTACGAGATTCCGGTCGTGCAGGGCGGCCAGATCACGATCCAGGTGCCGGCCAACGAAAAGGCCGGCAAGGCCGCGTACGAGAAGACCGTCAACCTGACCCGCGCGCACCTCGAGGAAGACGCGGGCAAGTCGCTGCATGAAGACTTCGCCGGGATGACGGGCATCGACCTGAACCGTGCCGGCACGCCGCTGCTCGAGATCGTCACCGAGCCGGAAATGCGCAGCGCGGCCGAGGCCGTCGCGTACGCGAAGGCGCTGCACGCGCTCGTCGTGTGGCTCGGCATCTGCGACGGCAACATGCAGGAAGGCTCGTTCCGCTGCGACGCGAACGTGTCGGTGCGCCCGGTCGGCCAGGAGAAGTTCGGCACGCGCGCGGAAATCAAGAACCTGAACTCGTTCCGGTTCCTCGAGGAAGCGATCAACTACGAAGTGCGCCGCCAGATCGAGCTGATCGAGGACGGCGGCGAAGTCGTGCAGGAAACGCGCCTGTACGATCCGGACAAGCGCGAGACGCGTTCGATGCGCAGCAAGGAAGACGCGCACGATTACCGCTACTTCCCGGACCCCGACCTGATGCCGCTCGTGATCGGCCAGGACTGGGTCGAGCGTGTGCAGTCGGGCATGCCCGAACTGCCGGCCGCGATGCAGCAGCGCTTCGTCGACGAATACGGCGTGTCCGCGTACGACGCGGGCGTGCTGACGTCGAGCAAGGCGATGGCCGCGTACTTCGAATCGGTGGTCGCGAAGGCCGGCGCGGCGAATGCGAAGATCGTCGCGAACTGGCTGATGGGCGACGTGTCGTCGCAACTGAACCGCGACGGCATCGAGATCGACGCGATTCCGGTGTCGGCCGCGCAACTCGCGCTGTTGCTGCAGCGCATCGCCGACGGCACGATCTCGAACAAGATCGCGAAGGAAATCTTCGCGACGATCTGGGACGAGAAGGCGACCGACGAGGGGGCGGCCGACCGCATCATCGACGCGAAGGGCCTGAAGCAGATCTCCGACACCGGCGCGCTGGAAGCGATCATCGACGAAGTGCTCGCGGCGAACGCGAAATCGGTCGAGGAATTCCGCGCGGGCAAGGAAAAGGCGTTCAACGCGCTGATCGGCCAGGCGATGAAGGCGACCAAGGGCAAGGCCAATCCGCAGCAGGTCAACGAACTGCTGAAGAAGAAGCTCGGCTGAGCATGCGTGCGCGCCTGAACCGCGCTTGACGACGGGCCGCTCCGAACCAGTTCGGGGCGGCCCGTCGCGTTTGGTGGATGCGTTATCGTATGCATCGCACCGTCCAACGGAGGAACGAATGGCGAAACAACCGTCGCTCGACGATTTCCGCGTGCCCTACAGCACGCGCGACAAGGAAGCCGCCGCATTCAAGCTCGACGCGTTCGACCCGGCCGCGAAGCCGTTTTCGTCCGGTTCGAAGGAGGCCGACCGCGAACGGCTGTCGGTCGTGTCGACCGAGCTCGACGTCCAGCAGGAGCGCCTGCACACGCAGCAGAAGAAGCGCGTGCTGCTCGTGCTGCAGGGGATGGACACGAGCGGCAAGGACGGCACCGTGCGCGCGGTGTTCCGCGAGGTCGATCCGCTCGGCCTGCGCATCGTGCCGTTCAAGGCGCCGACGCCGATCGAGGCCGCGCACGACTTCCTGTGGCGCGTGCATGCGCAGGTGCCGGCGGCGGGCGAACTCGCGATCTTCAACCGCAGCCACTACGAAGACGTGCTGGTGCCGCGCGTGCTCGGTGCGATCGACGACAAGGAATGCGAGCGCCGCTACCGGCAGATCCGCGATTTCGAGACGATGCTGTTCGAGAACGGCACGACCATCGTCAAGTGCTTCCTGCACATTTCGAAGGACGAGCAGCGCGCGCGGCTGCAGGCGCGTATCGACGATCCGACCAAGCACTGGAAATTCGACATCTCGGATCTCGACGCGCGCAAGCACTGGGACGCGTACCAGTCCGCGTACCGCGACGCGCTCGCCGCGACGTCGGCCGAGCATGCGCCGTGGTACGTGATCCCGGCGAATTCGAAGACGCACCGCAACGTGATGATCGCCGAGCTGCTGCTGCGCACGATGACCGACATGAAGCTGGAATTCCCGCCGCCGAAGCCCGAACTCGAAGGCGTGAAGATCCGCTAACCCCTGTAAAAACATCGAACTGAACGGAACCCGACATGATGCGAGTGATTACCGCCAACCTGAACGGCATCCGCTCCGCCGCGAAGAAGGGCTTCTTCGACTGGCTCGGCGAACAGAACGCCGACTGCGTGTGCGTGCAGGAAATCAAGGTATCGGCCGACGACCTGCCGGCCGAATTCGTCGAGCCGCACGGCTTCAAGAGCTATTTCCACCACGCCGAGAAGAAGGGCTACAGCGGCGCGGGCGTGTACAGCCGCCGCGAACCCGATGACGTGATCATCGGCTTCGGCAGCAGCGAGTTCGATCCCGAGGGGCGCTACGTCGAGGCGCGCTACGGCAAGCTGTCGGTCGTGTCGGTGTACGTGCCGTCCGGCTCGAGCGGCGAGGAGCGCCAGCAGGCGAAGTACCGCTTCATGGCTGAATTCATGCCGCACCTCGCGGCGCTGAAGAAAAAGCGCGAGGTGATCCTGTGCGGCGACGTGAACATCGTCCACAAGGAAATCGACATCAAGAACTGGAAGAGCAACCAGAAGAATTCCGGCTGCCTGCCGGAAGAGCGCGAATGGCTCACGAAGCTGTTCGACGACGTCGGCTACGTCGACGTGTTCCGCACGCTCGATCAGCGCCCCGAGCAGTACACGTGGTGGAGCAACCGCGGGCAAGCGTATGCGAAGAACGTCGGGTGGCGGATCGATTACCAGATCGCGACGCCGGGCGTGGCCGGCACCGCGAAAAGCACGTCGATCTTCAAGGACATCAAGTTCAGCGACCACGCGCCGCTGACGATCGACTACGACTACACGAAGTGACGGCCGGCGCTACGCGGTGCGCGTAGCCGCCGCATGCAAAACGGGCCGCATGTCGAACATGCGGCCCGTTTCGTTTGGGGCGCGGCTTACTGCTTGAGCGACGCCATATCCACGACGAACCGGTACTTCACGTCGCTCTTCAGCATCCGCTCGTAGGCGGCGTTGATCTGCTGCATCGGAATCGTCTCGATATCGGACGTGATCCCGTGCTCCGCACAGAAATCGAGCATTTCCTGCGTCTCCGCGATCCCGCCGATCAGCGAGCCCGCGAGGCGGCGGCGCTTGAAGATCAGGTTGAACACCTGCGGCGACGGATGATCGTGCTCCGGCGCGCCGACGAGCGTCATCGTGCCGTCGCGCTTGAGCAGGTGCAGGAACGGGTTCAGGTCGTGCTGCGCGGCGACCGTGTTCAGGATGAAGTCGAAGCTGTTCAGGTGCGCGTTCATCTGCGCTTCGTCCTTCGAGATCACCACTTCATGCGCGCCGAGCCGCTTGCCGTCCTCGATCTTCGACGGCGACGTCGTGAACAGCACGACGTGCGCGCCCATCGCGCGCGCCAGCTTCACGCCCATGTGGCCGAGGCCGCCAAGGCCGACGATGCCGACCTTCTTGCCGGGGCCGACGTTCCACTGCCGCAGCGGCGAGTAGGTCGTGATCCCCGCGCACAGGAGCGGCGCGGCGCCGGCCGGATCGAGCGTGTCCGGCACGCGCAGCACGAATGCTTCGTCGACGACGAGCTGCGTCGAGTAGCCGCCGTAAGTGATGTCGCCCGTCACGCGATCCTGGCCGTTGTAGGTGCCGACGAAGCCGTTTTCGCAATACTGCTCGAGGCCTTCTTCGCAGCTTGCGCAGGTGCGGCACGAATCGACGAGGCAGCCGACGCCGACCAGCTCGCCGACCTTGAAGCGCGACACCTGCGGGCCGGTCGCGGTCACGCGGCCGACGATTTCATGGCCCGGCACGACCGGGTAGATCGTGTTGCGCCATTCGTTGCGCGCCTGGTGAAGGTCCGAGTGGCAGACGCCGCAGTAGAGGACGTCGATCTGGACGTCGAGGTCGCGCAGCGCGCGACGCTGGAATTCGAACGGGGCGAGCGGCGAGCGCGAATCGGTCGCCGCGTAGGCATAGGTTGTGCTCATGCAATGGGCTCCTTGTCCGGAAAACGTCCGGTGAAACAGACTGCCGTCGCATCATGTGGCGATGCGGCGAGACAGGACGTCATCGTAAGGAGCGAGGCGCCGCGGCGAAATACCCGAAGGTCTGGAAGATTTGCCTATTCCTCTCGAATTGCCCGCGAACAGCCGTCAAAACGCGTTCACGGTGCTACATTGCGAGCCAGATTCTCTTGCCGGACAGGGCCGCACCGATGAGCTTCCAACCCTTTTTGGCCGACGCGGGCGAGCGCCTGCAGCGCCGCATGATCGACCTGCACACGCGCCTCGCGCCGAACGAGGGCGACACGCTCGCGGCGCTCGACGGCGTGCGCTTCATCCGCGTGACCCATCCGGCGCCGCGCATGCCGGTGCTGTACGAGCCGAGCATCATCGTCGTGTGCCAGGGGCGCAAGCTCGGCTACCTCGGCGACCGCTCGTTCGTGTACGACGCGCAGCAGTATCTGGTGCTGTCGGTGCCGCTGCCGTTCGAATGCGAGACGTTCGCGAGCATGGACGAGCCGTTTCTCGCGATCTCGATCCGCGTCGATCTGGCGGTGATCGCCGAGCTGGCGATCCTGCTCGACGAGACGCTCGGCGCGGCCGTCAGCGAGCCGCTCGGCGTCTACTCGACGCCGCTCGATGCGCCGCTGGCCGATGCGGTCGTGCGGCTGCTCGAAGCGCTCGCGTCGCCGCACGACACGCGCGTGCTGGGGCCGGCGATCATGCGCGAGATCGCGTATCGCGTGCTGACCGGCGAGCAGGGCGACGCGATGCGCGCGGCGCTCGTTCAGCAGCATCATTTCGGCCGCATCGCGAAGGCGCTGCGGCGCATCCATGCGGAGCTGAAGGCCGATCTCGACGTCGAGACGCTCGCCCGCGAGGCCGGGATGAGCCTCGCGGTGTTCCACGCGCAGTTCAAGCACGTGACGGCGACGTCGCCGATGCAGTACGTGAAGACCGCGCGGCTGCACCAGGCGCGGCTGATGATGGTGCGCGACGGGCTGGGCGCCGGCGCGGCGGCCGCGCGGGTCGGCTATGCGAGCGCGTCGCAGTTCAGCCGCGAGTTCAAGCGGCTGTTCGGCCGCAGCCCCGGAGACGAAGTGCGCTGGATGCGCGACAGCGGCGTGCGCCCGGCGACGGCCGACGCGCACGCGTAGCGTCTTGTCTTGCGTCTCGCCCGGCGGCTCAGCGCCGCACGATCTTGCGCCGCTGCGCGCTGATGCCCGCATAGTCGGGCAGCGATTCGACGCGTTTGCCGGTCGCCTTCGCGTACAGCGGCATCAGGTCCGGTAGCCGGTTCAGCAGATCCTGGCGGCGCGCGGTGCTGTACGGGTGCGTGTAGATGAAGCCCGACGTCTTGTTCGCGCGCGTCGCGACCGCGAGTTTGTCCCACAGCGTGATCGCCGCGCGCGGATCGAAGCCCGCGCGTGCGGCGATGTCGCCGCCGATCACGTCGGCCTCGGTCTCGTCGGTCGGATCGTAGTGGAGCGACTGCAGGCGCTCGCCGAGGTTCAGCGCCTGCGGCAGCGGATCGCCGACGCCGAATAGCGGCGGCAGCGCGGCCGCGCGCAGCGACGTCTGCGAGGCCACGCTGAAGTTGCTGCGCGCGTGTTCGCGCAGCGCATGCGCGATCCCGTGCGCGAGCAGCACGCCGAACTCGTCGTCGTTCAGGCGCACGCGGTCGAGCATGCCGCCGTACACGAGCACCTTGCCGCCCGGCAGGCAGGTGAGGCGGATGTCGCGCGAGCGGATCACGTTCACGTCCCACGCCCAGCTCTTCACGCGGTCGTTCCACTTCACCGAATACGGCGCCAGCTTCATGACGATCGCGCGCAGGCGTTTCACGCGCGGTTGGTTCGCCGGCAGCAGCCGGTTGCTGTCGGCGGCCGTCTGCACGATCTGCGCGTATTCGTTCGCGGTGAGCTGTTCGAGCAGCGGCGACGGGATCAGCGTGCGGAACGCGATCGCGTTGCCGTAGCGGACTTGCGGCGGCGTCGGCGTATAGGCCTTTGCCGGCACCGCGGCGCCGGTCGGCTGCGCGCCTTCGGCGGACGGCGGGACGGGCGCGGCAGAGGTTGCAGCGGCGGGCGGCGCGGCCTGGGCGACCGCCGGCGCGGAGCCTGCCGCGGTCGCGCCGGTGTCGGTCGCGTGCGCGAGCGTCGCGGCCAGCGCCGCGGCGCCGACGCTCAACGCCACCGCCGCGTGTGCGAGCCGACGCGGGCGGTTACCGCGCACGGCTCGCCTCGCCGTTGCGCGCGGTGCCGTTCCACGGCGCGATCCTGAACAGCAGCAGCATGCCGGGGATGGCGAGCACGGTACACACGATGAAATAGTCGTACCAGCCGATCTTCGCGACGACGAAGCCGCTCGCGGCCGACGCGAGCGTGCGCGGCACCGACGCGAGGCTCGTGAACAGCGCGAACTGCGTGGCCGTGTAGCGCGGGTCGGTCGTGCTCGCGATATACGCGACGAACGCGGCCATCGTCAGGCCGGTCGTGAACGTTTCGAAGCCGTAGACGATCGCGAGCGCGACCGTCATCGGGCTGAACTGCGGCGCGACGGCGATGCCGAATACCGACAGCGCGGACGCGATCGCGTGGCTCGTCGACACGGTGAAGTCGTACAGCATCGCGAGCACCGGCGAGCCGGGGCCGAGCTGCGCGAGCCACGCGAAGCCGAGCGTCGACACCATCTGCAGCGCGCCGAAGATCCACAGCCCGCGGCCGATTCCGATCTTCACGAGCCATACGCCGCCGATGATGCCGCCGGCGACGCTCGCGACCAGCGCGGTGGTTTTGGCGACGATGCCGATCTCGGTGCGCGTGAAGCCGATGTCGAGGAAGAACGAGGTCGACAGCGTGGTCGCCATCGTGTCGCCGATCTTGAACAGGAAGATGAACGCGATGACGAGCAGCGCGCCGGCCCAGCCGTCGCGCTGGATGAATTCGCGAAACGGCAGCACGATCGCGTCGCGCAGGTTGCGCGGCGGCGCGCCGACCACTTCGGGCTCGCGCACGACGAGCGTCATCAGGATGCCCGGCAGCATGAACGCGCCGGTGATCGCGAACACGGCGTCCCACGGCAGGTGGTCGGACAGGATCAGCGCCAGCGAACCGGGGATCAGCGCGGCGAGCTTGTACGCGTTGACGTGTACCGCGTTGCCGAGCCCCTGCTCGGTGTCGCGCAGCAGTTCGCGGCGGTACGCATCGATCACGATGTCGGCGCTCGCGCCGAAGAACGCGACGAGCGTCGTCAGCGCGGCGACCGTCCAGATCGAGTCGCGCGGCGACACGAAGCCGAGCGCGGCGATCGCGCCCGCGACCAGCAACTGCGTGAGCAGCAGCCAGCCGCGCCGGCGGCCCGGCCGCCAGCCGGGCAGGCGCGGGATGTAGCGGTCCATCAGCGGCGCCCACAGGAACTTCCACGTATACGGGAACTGGATCAGCGCGAACAGGCCGATTTCCTTCAGGTTCACGCCCTCGGAGCGCAGCCACGCCTGCACGAGGTAGACGAGCGTGAACAGGGGCAGCCCCGACGTGAAGCCCAGAAACACGCAGATCAGCATGTGCGTGTTCAGATAGGCGCGCCAGCCGGGGTGATCCTCGTGAGCGGTGAGTGCGGGCGCCTCGTGTGGCGTTTTCGACATGGACTGGAACTGGGTAGCGTTGACTGATGGCGGCGGCAGCGCAGGCGGCGCGCACGGCGCGGGAGGGGCGGCCGCGCGCGCGGGCGGGCCGGATCTTCCGTCAACGGCTCCCCGGCTCAGCTGCGCTTGACGCGGTAGACAGCAAGACTACCACGCCAGTTCGCTCCCCATCGAATCGGTTGGCCGTCGTGCAGCACGACGCGGTCGAGGATCGTCACGCCCACTTCGGGCGCCAGCGCCTCGAAATCCTCGATCGTCAGCACCCGCACGTTCGGCGTGTTGTGCCACTGGTAAGGCAGCGATTTCGACACCGGCATCCGGCCGTTCAGCACCGACAGCCGGTGCGGCCAGTAGCCGAAGTTCGGGAACGACACGATGCACTCGCGGCCGACGCGCGCCGTTTCGCGCAGGATCGCAGCCGTCTGGTGAATCGTCTGCAACGTCTGCGACAGGATCGCGATGTCGAAGCTGTGGTCCTCGAACAGGCGCAGGCCGTCCTCGAGGTTCTGCTGGATCACGTTGATGCCGTTCTTCGCGCTCGCGAGCACGCCCGCGTCGTTCAGCTCGATCCCGTAGCCGGTCACGTCCAGTTCTTCCATCAGCAGCGCGAGCAGCGAGCCGTCGCCGCAGCCGAGGTCGAGCACCGTCGAGCGCGGTTCGACCCAGCGCGCGATCGTGCGGAAGTCCGCGCGGGCGGACAGGGAGTTCAGGGCTTGCTGGTTCATGCGCCTACCTCGTTGCCGATTCGTTCGTAATACGCGCGCAGCAGGTTGTGATAGCGCGCGTCGTCGAGCAGGAACGCATCGTGGCCGTGCGGCGCGTCGATTTCCGCGTAGCTGACCGTGCGCTTGTTGTCGAGCAGCGCCTTTACGATCTCGCGCGAGCGGGCCGGCGCGAAACGCCAGTCGGTCGAGAAGCTCGCGATCAGGTATTTCGCCTGCGTGTGCGCGAGCGCGGCCGTCAGGTTGCCGTCGAACGCCTTCGCCGGGTCGAAGTAGTCGAGCGCGCGCGTGATCAGCAGGTACGTGTTCGCGTCGAAGTAGTCGGCGAACTTGTCGCCCTGGTAGCGCAGGTACGACTCGACCTCGAATTCGACATCGAAGCTGAAGTTGTATGCATCGAGCGCACCGTCGGCGCGGCGCAGCGCACGGCCGAATTTCTCGGCCATGTCGTCGTCGGACAGGTAGGTGATGTGGCCGATCATCCGCGCGACGCGCAAGCCGCGCTTCGGCTTCACGCCGTGCGCGTAGTAGTCGCCGCCGTGGAAATCGGGATCGGACAGGATCGCCGAGCGCGCGACCTCGTTGAACGCGATGTTCTGCGCGGACAGCTTCGGCGTCGATGCGATGTCGATGCAGTGCGCGACGCGCTCAGGATACATCAGGCTCCACGCGAGCGCCTGCATCCCGCCGAGGCTGCCGCCCATCACCGCGGCGAAGCGCTCGATGCCGAACGCGTCGGCCACGCGCGCTTGCGCGTGCACCCAGTCCTCGACGGTGACCACCGGGAATTTTGCGCCGTACGGCTTGCCGCTCGACGGGTCGATGCTCATCGGGCCGGTCGAGCCGAAGCACGAGCCGAGGTTGTTCACGCCGATCACGAAGAAGCGGTTGGTGTCGAGCGGTTTGCCGGGGCCGACCAGGTTGTCCCACCAGCCGGTGCTGCGCGGATCGTCCGCGTAGACGCCGGCGACGTGATGCGACGCGTTGAGCGCGTGGCAGACGAGCACCGCGTTCGAGCGCGCGGCGTTGAGCTCGCCGTACGTTTCGACGACGAGCTGATAGTTGCCGATCACGCTGCCGCTTTGCAAGCGCAGTGGTTCGGCGAAGTGCATGGTCTGTGGAGCGACGATGCCGATCGATTCCATTCGTTCCGCCTTATGACTGGGCGGCTAAACGGTGTCGGCGAGGCGCGGAGGCGAAGGTGCGCGGCTGACGACCTCTTTAGCCGCATTTGTAGTGAACCGCCGGGGGAACGATGCATCGACGCATCAAGCCCCGGCCGGTTCGCGCGCCCGCAATCGAGTCAGCAAATCGGCGCGCTTCCGACTGCCGCCATGGGCGGCAGGTCGGCAAAGTATAGCGGAATTCGGCGGGGCACGGATTTCGCGCCCCGCCGACGGTCGATGCGGCGTTACCAGCGATATTTTGCCGAGAGTTGGCCACGGACCACCGAATAGTCGGAGAAATTGCCTTCCACGCCGACGCTCGCCGATACCGAGAAGTGACGGCTCAACTGGCCGGTCGCGCCGATTCGCACGGCTGCCCGGTCGCGCGGCACGCTGAACGAGAACGCATTGCCGTCGAGCGCCAGCGAGCGCGAGCCGGGGCCGTGCCACCAGTTTGCCTCGATGAACGGCCGAAGTTCGCGTCCATGCGGCATCGCGGTGATGCCATGCACGCGCACGCCCAGGCGGGTGAGCAC
The DNA here is from genome assembly GCF_017815045.1 of Burkholderia sp. CpTa8-5. NCBI lineage: Bacteria > Pseudomonadati > Pseudomonadota > Betaproteobacteria > Burkholderiales > Burkholderiaceae > Burkholderia > Burkholderia sp. CpTa8-5. Next base: position 32,353 of record NZ_JAGIQD010000020.1, on the reverse strand, counting down.
GTCGGTGGCGCCCTGGCCGTCGATCCGGCCGCCGGGCGTGGCGTGCGCGTCCGCGCGATAGTCCGACACGACGAGCTGCGCTTCGGGTTCGACGAAGAAGCGCGTGTCGCCTCGCTCGTAGAAGGGCAGTGAATAGCCCGTTTCGAGCGAGCCCGTGACGGTTCGCGACCGGTACGAGTCGGCAGCCAGACTGCCGCCGATGCTGTTCGCATAAGCGCCATACATGAACCACGCGTCGACATAGGGACCGGTCAGGATGTCGCGGTTGCCGTACCACGTGCCATACAGCCCGACGTTGTAGCCGGAGACGCTGCCGCGCGCGGTGGCGTTCATCACGCGGTGCTCGATCGCGTTCCACAGGGGGCGCGTCGACCAGTTCGTCTGGCTGCCGTACATGCCCATCGCGCCGACCCGGATGCTGCCGCCGCGACCGTCATTGAAGCGGAGCAGGTCGGCGCCCGCGTGGATCAGGCGGCCGTTGCCCGACACGCTGCGGTTGCCGCCCGACATCGACGTCATCTGGCCCTCGGCACGCAGCCAGACCGCGCCGTCGAACGGGCCGGCTGCTTCGGTGCGCAGCGAGCGATCGTCGCGCTGATGCAGCGTGTGGATTGCCATCATCGACGCAGCATCGGCGTTCGCGAGATACGCATCGGGCTCCGGGGCAGCAGTGCGAGGGGGCGGAACGATTTCCGGGCTGATCGGCGGATCGGGATCGACGGGGCCGGGCGGCTGCGGCGGTTCAGGCGGCTGCGGCGGTTCCGGCGGTACGGGTTTTGCCGCGGAGACGAGATACCAGTCGTCCTCCCGGCCGCCCTGGCCGCCGCGCTTGAGCATGTAGTCATAGCCGCCGGCCGACAACGTGCCGAAGCCGTGCCGGTAGCCGTCCGATCCCGCATCGAGCGTGAAGGCCGACGCGTCGGTCGTGCCGCCATTGCGGGTTTCGACGAGCGGGATGCCGATGGTCGTCGGCGCGCCGTCGCCGCCGGAACGCTTGACGACGATGCCGGTGTCGCCCGACGCGTGGCCGCCGTCGATCACGAGGCGGTCGGTGGGCGATGCGTCGTCCTGCAGCGTCGTATGGAGGACGAGCCGGCCGTTGCGGGCCGCATAGTCGCCGGTCACGACGAGTGTGCGCGGTGTCGGCGTGCCGCGTGCCGCGGGCGCGGCGAACGCGATCGTCGAATCGTTCAGCGCGACGGAGCCGACCGTCGAATCGGCGGTGACGGTCCAGCGGCTGTTCGTGTCGAGCGACAGCGTGCGGACCATGTCGGTCGCGCCGGTCCATACGGATGCATTGGCGAGCGAGACGTCCGTCACGGCATCCGTCGGGCTGCCGTCGTCGGTCGGCTGGTTGACGATGTCGCCGTCGGCACGGGAGCCGGTGTCGAGCGTCAGGCGCACGGGGGCGCCGGACTCCGCGTGGACGGATAGCAGTGTGCCGTTGCCGCCGATGGCGCGCGTGCCGTTCTTCAGCGTGATGATCGCGTCGGACGCGTCGATCGCGCCGTGGCGTTCGCTGATCAGCGAGCCGTCGTCGATCGTCAGCGTGCCGCCGTAGACGGCCGCTGCATGGGCGCCGTCGCCGGTCGCGCGCGCGCTGCTCCGCACCAGGTCGATCGTGCCGCCGGCGCTTGAATAAAGCGCGGCGGCTTCCTTGCCGTGGGTTTCGACGCTCGTGTCGACGAGGGACGCGACGGAGTCCGTGCCGGCCGACATCACGCCGCGCGCGCGTTCGCCGTCTGTCGTGATTCCGCCGCGTGTCATCGCGATCTTGCCGCCGAGGCGGGCGATCACGCCGATCGCGCGTTCGCCGGTGGTGGTCACGAACGTATCGGTTGCATCGATGGCAGGCGTATCGGTGTATTCCTTCGATGCATAAAGCCCGTGCGCGCTCTTGCCGTGCGTGATGACGCGGGTGCCCGCGAGTTCGACACTGCCCTCGCGCGTGTCCACGCCGAGCGCGTAGTCGCCGGCGGTTTCGAGGTGCGAGTCGCTGAATGCAACCGTGGAGGCGCTCGGCAGGAACAGCACCGACGCATAGTCGCCGTCCGTGCGGATATCGGTGCGGGTCAGTGTCGCGCGGACACCACCGTAACTGATGGACAGGCCGACGCCGAACAGGCCGCTGGTACGAACCAGCGTATCAGCCACGTCGATGGTGCCGCCCGGCGCCAGGATCGCCGTGATGCCATGCGCTTCCTTGCCGCGTGTCACGATCACGCTGTCGGAGAGCGTGAGGCGCGCGTTGGTGCCGTCGACGGACGCGCCATGCGAATAGTCGCCGTCGGTATCGATGGACACGCGTTCCGCGGATGCGTTGCCGCCGTTACGAAGTTCGATGCCGGCGCTGGAGCCGCCGCGGGTCCGGATTTCGGTATCGCGGAGGACGATGCGCGACGTGCTGCCCCACGCGGAGACACCCGAGGCGCCGTTGCCGGTCGAAAAAACGCGGGTCCGGCCGCTGGTCGTCAGGATGCCGCCGTTGATCGCGGAAAGCACCTCTTTGCCTGCCTCGTGCGTCGAATATTCACCCGGCGCGACTTCGAGTTCAATGCCGTCGGCTCGCTGCGGGCCGCCGCCCGTGACTTGCGCGGTTGACGGCGACGACATCGCCGCGCCGGCGAGCAGGGCCGAATGTGCGACATACAGGCGGACGCGCGCACGGGGCGAGAGGAAATAACTGCGGGTCACCAGATCACCTTTTTTTTCTAGAACAGGTGAAAAGTAGTTCCGCTGAGCACGTTTGGATATTGGACGAGTTCGAATTTGTGGAAGGCGCCGAAGGGCGGCACGGAGCACACGTGAGGCGCGAAGGCGCTTCGGTGCCGATTGCCTGGATGACTGCGGGCGTGGGGGGCGGACCCGGAACCGGGCCGGCCAATTGCGTGGCGCCCGGCGCGAGCGTTTCCGGCCGGGTTCGTGAGGGAATCCTGAAAGAGGTGAGATGCAGTGACGACTGCTTGAACGACCATGCCGTCGGCGGGCGGATCGATGGCCGCTGGTCTGCCGAGGATGCGGGAGAAGGGGCGCACCCCCGCGCCCCGGTGACGATCCGGCGCGCGGGACGTGCGCCGGATCGTGGACTTTACTGATACATGATCGAGTACATCACCGAAGTGTTCACCGTGCCCTGGCCCGCGGCGCCGCCCGTCGCGACATACTGGGCGTAGTACGGCAGGTCCGCAGCGCCGTCCTTCAGCGCGACGGCCTTCGAGTTTTCATCGGCCTTGCCGACTCCGATGTTGGTCGTGTCGCCGTTGAGCAGGCCGACTTCGACGTTCTTCGCGGTGCCCGATGCGTTGTTGCCGGTGGCCGGCGAGCAGTTCTTCAGGCCGATCTGCGAACAGAAGGCCAGTTTCGGCCACCGATGGAGCGGTGGCTTTCGAAGAACGCCGGCCGTATGTGATGGGCTACCGGGCGTTCATCCGAATGACTGAGCGATGCGTGCTATGCGCTCACTGGTAGCTCATCGTGAACGTGGCGACACCCTTGACCGTTCCGCCCGATACCTTGTCAGTCGCGATGTATTGCGCAGACAACGGGATGCTGGTCGTTGATGCCGACGGGCCGACCAGCCACTGGTTCAGGTTGCCGATTTCGGCCGAATCGGGACCGTAGCCAACCGGCTGACCGTTTTTCAGGATGCGCAGCTTCACGCCTTTCGCCGTCGAGTCCGGCGTCAACGTCAACTGGTTGCCGGTATTGCCCGTATCGGTCAAATCGGTCAACGTGACATATACGTTCGTCCCCGTTTTGCAAGACAACCCGATGTTGAAGCCGGTGTCGCCCGCAGTTGTACCCACGGTGTTCAATTTGCTGGCGGCGGTCGGCGGTAAGCGCACCAGGACGTTAGGGGTCGTCACAGTGCAGCTTTGGGGCATCTGCGTGATTTTTGCGTTGATAAAAGGCATGAGCTTCCATAGGAATATGCCGCCGTTAAGCATTGGATCGTTGGAGTCGAGGTGGTTGTTTATGCTTCTGAGGTTTCCAAATCTATGTACGACATAGACTGATGATACGTTGTATATAAGATCATTTAATTTGATTAAATCAAATCTGATTTTCAGTGTTCCGGAAAAGGGACGGGTGGATGTGCTGCTAGGGGGGCCCCATGGCGCCCAACCTTGCAGGAATCCCGTTATCACTTGCCCTGTTTCGGCATTGATGAGTCGAAGTCCCGTGGAGCGAAGAAAGTCGTCTGTCGCCAAATTATCAGCCAACCTGACAACCCCGGGATACTCCGTTTCCACGTAGCCCGGGTCGGTCTTGAAGTCGAATCTGAATCCACCCGGGCTGAGTATGTTGGCCGGACAGTTGTACTGCAGCTCATACGTCCCGCTTCCAATGACAGATCCGTTTGCCGCGTTGAGCGGAATGCTGACATTTTTAATGGGGATATGCCATTCGCCAATGCCAGTTCCTGGGCAATTGGGAAGGGGGGCAGAATGGGCGAATTTGACGAGTCCCATCAATAAGACAATAATTGATTTGCGAATTTTAATCATGTGAATTTCGAGCTGTGTTGACGACTATCTGTCGTTTGCCTTGGCATCGATGTTTCGATCAGGATTCGTGGTCAGCCAATTTCCAGCCGACGTTTCATCCATGGGGTGCTGTTCAATTGCCGGGGCGCTATTCGCGACCGAACTAGTTTGTTTCGCGTTTGTGCGTGGGCTGTAATTACAAGTCGATTCGAAACGGGAATAGACTTCACGCTTGCCAATATGAACGGGTAGCTGATAGGAAAACGTGCACGACTCCGTAGAGCGATTACCCCATTTCGCAACCAGCGTGCCGGAATCGTCCGCACCGCGCATGAACAGGTTGCCGCCTTGTCCGACTACGCTTTTCGAATTGCCTTGCGCATCGGAAATGGTCGCCCCGAATGGAACCGGTGCACCGTTCGGCTGGCGTACCGTGAGCAACGCGGCTCGGCCGGTGGTGGTCGCGAATTTGACCTTCACGACCGAATTCGCCCGTGGCGCAACCTGCTGGCTGGTCGACAGCATTTCGACGTCCAGCGGAATCCCCTTCGGATCGAGATCGATGGTGTTCATCTGGTACGGTGTCAAGTACGGGAGCACCGCGTAGCCGTGTCGGTCGATCCGGACGTCCGAGCCGTTCGTGACGCGTGCACCCACTGCGTCCCTTGCCTCGATGAGCGCGACCGTGTCGCCGAGATCGTTAGCGAGCGTGATGCCGCCGACGTGCCCGACAAGTGCACCCGATACGCCTGCCGAGACGCTCGAATAGCGGCTACCGCCGCTCGCGCTGCCGGATAATGTTGCCAGCGGGCTGCGGTACTGCACATTACCCCCGCCGGACGTTGAGCCGCCGCCAGTGTTGGCATTCACGCCGTACGAGAGCGTATTGGACTGCCCGACGGTGCCGGTTACCGACATCTGTCCGGTTGCGCCGCCGCGACGTTGATCTCGAACGGCCCCGGCGCGACGTTGGTTTCGTACAGTACGGCACCGTTCTGCGATACCGCGACGTGCGCGTTGCTCGTCGCGACGCCCCGAATCACGGGCGCATAGCCGCGACATCGCCGCGCCTGCGAGCAGGGCCGAATGTGCGACATACAGGCGGACGCGCGCGCGGGCCGAGATGAAATAACTGCGGGTCACCAGATCACCTTTTTTTTCTAGAACAGGTGAAAAGTAGTTCCGCTGAGCACGTTTGGATATTGGACGAGTTCGAATTTGTGGAAGGAGCCGAAGGGCGGCACGGCGTACACGTGAGGCGCGAAGGCGCTTCGGTGCCGACTCCTGGATGATTGCAGGCGTGGGGGCGGACCCGGAACCGGGCCGGCCAATTGCATGGCGCCCGGCGTGAGCGTTTCCGGCCGGGTTCGTGAGGGAATCCTGAACGAGGTGAGATGCAGTGACGACTGCTTGAACGACCATGCCGTCGGCGGGCGGATCGATGGCCGCTGGTCTGCCGAGGATGCGGGAGAAGGGGCGCACCCCCGCGCCCCGGTGACGATCCGGCGCGCGGGACGTGCGCCGGATCGTGGACTTTACTGATACATGATCGAGTACATCACCGAAGTGTTCACCGTGCCCTGGCCCGCGGCGCCGCCCGTCGCGACATACTGGGCGTAGTACGGCAGGTCCGCAGCGCCGTCCTTCAGCGCGACGGCCTTCGAGTTTTCATCGGCCTTGCCGACTCCGATGTTGGTCGTGTCGCCGTTGAGCAGGCCGACTTCGACGTTCTTCGCGGTGCCCGATGCGTTGAGCAGCTGACCGGTCGTCGAGTTGACCGTGGTGCCCGGTTCGAAGTGCGTGTAGACGTTGCCGGTGGCCGGCGAGCAGTTCTTCAGGCCGATCTTGAACGGCGTGCGGCCGGCCGTCGCGCCGCCGCTGGCGAGCGACGTCGTCGACACCTTCGGCAGCGCGACCGTGAAGTCCTTGCCGCCCGTGCCGTTGCCGTCGATCGTGCAGGTTTGCGTACCGATCTTGCCGTTGATGGTGATGGTGCCGTCGGCGGCGTGCGAGACGGCCGGCATCATGGCTGCGGCAGCGACGGTGAGAGCAGCGATGCTGGAGAGTGCGAGTTTCATATCAATTTCCTCGAGTACTGGTTGAAAAAACGCGGACTCCGTCGTCGTGCCGCCTGCTCGCCGGGACTGGCCGTGCGTGCGGCATGTCGAGTTCATCCGATAAGCACCTTCCGATGAAGTCCTGTCGGACTGCTAATCAGAAGCTTATTCCGGTCACCGATCGGGCGGTGACCGATGGAGCGCGCCGGCTGCGTGAAACTGGGTTGCGGCCGGCGCACTGCCGAATTGCTTTGATCGAGTGCGACGCGTTCACTGATAGCTCAACGTGAACGTCGCGGCGCCCTTGACCTTCCCGCCGGATACGACGCCGGTCGCGATGTATTGCGCGCTCAGCGGGATACTGCTGACCGACCCTGACGATCCGACGTACCACTGGTTCGGGTTGCCGACCGCGGACGAATCGGGACCGTAGCTGACGGGTTGGCCGTTCCTGAGAATCCGCAGCTTGACGCCCTTCGCCGTGGCGTCCGGCGTGAGCGTGAGTGCATTGCTCATGTTTCCCGGATCGGTCAGGTCCGTCAGCGTCACGTAGAGGTTCGTACCGGCCTTGCAGGACAGGCTGATGGCGAAGTCGCGATCGCCGGCTGTCATGCCGACCGCGTTCAGCTTGCTGGCGGCGACCGGTGGCAGCGGGACGTTCACGTTGTTCGTCAGGACGGTACAGCTGACCGGCGTGAGCGCGATGTTCCCGGTGTCCCACCAATAGGATCTCCAATACCCTTTCAGTTGATTGGTGCTCCTGTTGAATGCTTGTATTTCCGAGTCGTATTGAGTCATGTTGAACAGGACTGCATTAGGATAGTTGTAGATGTTGTCGCTCAGTTTGATCAGCTCTTTCTTGATCCTCAGCACGCCTTGGGTAGCCCCGGTCTGACCGATTGGTGGCCCCCACGGCTGAGTAAGAGCGGTATTCGCCATCATGACTTCACCCGTATCCAGGTTCGTCGTGCGGATGCCAACGTACAAATAGTGAACAGTATTCGAGCCGGTCAACCCGCCGGTGTTGAAGGCCCCCGGTATGTCGGTCGGGTAGTAATACTGCGCGAACCTGAACTCCCATCCGCCGGGATTGGCGTCACACTTGTACGAAATGTCCTGGGTCGCGGTTCCAATTACGGCGCCGTTCGGCAAATTGGGCGGAATGACGAGTTTCCCTCCCTTGACGAATCCGTAGGGCCAGAAGATCCCATTGGGGGGGGTGTCAAACTTGCAGTATTGCGCATGCGCAATGCCGATACCGCATGCCACCGGCATCAACCAGACGATGAGCAGCCGGAGAAGATGAATGGCGAATCTGCGTGGGGTGAACTTCATGAAACCTCACCGTAAAAATTGTGTGTTCGAAGGAGTCGGCCGCATGTGGAACGGCTTACGGCCGGGCCTTGATCGGCGAGTAGTCGCATTTCGCGTCCATCCGCTCGTACGCGGCATGCTTGCTCCGCTCCGTCGGCAAACTGTAGGAGAACGAACAGGCCTGATTGGCGCGGTTGCCCCATTTCGCGGTCAGCACACCCGAGTCATTCAGGCCGCGCGTGAATACCGTGCCGCCCTGGCCCGCCATGCCGATCGAATTGCCTTCCTCGTCGACCACCGCGCTGCCAAACGGAATGGGCGTGCCGTCCGGCTGATGAATCCCGAGCAGCACCGCGCGTCCGCTGACGGTGCCGAACTTGAGCTTCACCACCGAATTCGCGCGCGGTGCGACCTGCTGGCTCGTCGTCAGCATCTCCACGTCGAGCGGAATGCCCTTCGGGTCGAGCTCGATCGTGTTCATCTTGTACGGCGTCAGATACGGCAGCACCGCATAGCCGCGCCGGCCGATCCGAACGTCCGTGCCGTTGGTGACACGGGCACCGACGGCGTTCTTGGCCTCGATGATCGCGACGGTATCGCCGAGATCGTTGGCCAGCGTGACGCCGCCCGCATGACCGACGACGCCGCCCGATACGCCGACGGATACGCTCGAGTAGCCGCTGCCGCCGGCCGCGCTGCCCGAGAGAGTCGCGAACGGGCTGCGATACTGCACGTTGCCGCCGCCCGACGTCGTGCCGCCGCCGGTGGTGGTGTTCAAGCCGTAGGTGAGCGCGCCGGATTCGCCGAGCGTGCCGGCCAGCGACATCTGGCCGGTCGTGCCGCCCCGGTTGTCGTGCGCGATACTCGAGCTCAACGTCGGCGCATACGAGCGCCGGCCGAGCGGGATGGTCACGTTCGCGTAGACCTGGTTGTTCAGGTTGCCGGAATAGCCGTCGCGCTGCCTCGACACCGACAGGTTGTAGCTCACGTTGAGGCCGGCGATCCGCAGGCTGTTGTTGTAGCCGACCTGGAACTGCGTGGTCGTGCCTTGCCGATTCCAGTAGCTGGACGACGAGCCGATCGCGAACAGCGTGCCGCGCCCTTCGCCGAGCGTCTGGTTCAGCGTCAGTTGAACCTGGTTGCGCTGCCGGTACACGTCGCCCGGATTCCGGCCTGCTGCCGCTTGTTCCCGGGCATACATCGCATCGCGCATGCCCCAGTATCCGCGCGACGAGTAGCGGTACGCGGCGACCGCGATGTTGGTGCCGGTCGCTTCGACGGATTTGCTGTAGCTGACGCGCACGCTCTGGCCGCTCGTGGCCGACACGCCCGGGATGCGGGCGCTCGCCTGCGTGACATCGACCGCGAACGCGCCGGCCGGCGTGTTGAACGCGGCACCGACCAGCCCGGCCAGATAGTTTTCCGCGACGATGGCCCCGACATAGCCGGTCAGCAGGTTGCTGATGCCGCGCTGATAGGTGGCCTGCGCAAAATTCGGGTGACGCTCGAGCAGCGACTCGCGCAACTGCCCCACCGCGACGCCGAAACGCGAGAGGCCGGGGCGCAGCGACTGCACGACCGCCGCATACGGCACCGTGAAGCTGTGCTTTCTACCGTCGGCCTCGGTGACCGTGACGAGCAGGTTGCCGCCATAGCCGGTCGGGTACAGGTCGTTGATCTCGAACGGGCCGGGCGCGACGTTGGTTTCGTACAGCAGCGCGCCGTTCTGCGACACCTCGACGTGCGCATTGCTCGTGGCGACGCCGCGGATCATCGGCGCATAGCCGCGCATCGAGTCGGGCAGCATCCGGTCGTCCGTCTCGAGCGTGGCGCCGCGAATGCCGACGCTCTCGAACAGCGTGCCGTCGGTATAGGTCTCGCCGATCTTCAGCTGGCTGCGCCATGCGGGCAGGTCGCGCTGCAGGTAGGTGTTGAGGCTCCGGTAGCGGCTCGGCCCCTGGGATTGCGCGCTGTAGGAGCCGTTGTGGCGGAAATGCCAGTTGCCGATATTGGCGCCCGCGTTCAACCCGAGATAGGCCTGCGTGCTGTCATAGCCGGACGACATGTTCCGGAACACGTTCGCGTCGTACTTGAGCGTCATGCTTGGCACGCCGCTGTCCCACAGTTCCGGACTCACGTAGCCGCGCGGATTGCGCAGCAGCGATGCCTGCGGAATGCTCACGTTCAGCCGCAGTTCGGACATGTCGAACTCAACGGTGGCGCCGGCCACCAGACTGGCGACGTCCGTGCACTCGCCGGCCTGCACGCGCGCCAGTTCGGCGCGCGCTGCATCGGTCAGCGTCTCGCTGTCGAGGCCGAGCCGGCTCACGAGCGTGCGGTCGAAGCACGGCGTCGCGCTGACCGCGCCTGCCGGTGCATCGAAGCGTACCGTCGAGCGGCCCGTCCACGTTTCGTTCACGTAGAGGTCGACCAGATACTCGCCGGCCGGAACCGGGTTGCCTTTCGCGAAGCGATCGAGGTCGAGCCGCTGGCCGCGCGGCTTCATCATCAACGTGTCATTGAACTGAACCTGCGCGACGTCGAAGGGCTCCGCCGGAGCGGCTGACGCGTCGGCGGCGAATGCACCGGCCGTCCAGCCGCCGAGCGCCGCCATGACGAGCAGATAGCCCGGCTTGAGCGCGAAACGCGGAGACTCCAGTGGTTGAATGTGATGATTCGCTCGCATGAATTCAATGTGTTGATGCCGCATCGTCATAACGCGAGCGACGGTCTGCCTGCGCCGGTGCGAGTGCCGCACCGCCGGTCAGCAACGGGTTGAGTCGGGAACGGTCGGGCGGTGTCAGTGCGCCTTTTTCGGCGCGTAACGGCCTTCGATGGCGGCGCCGTAATCGTTGAGGAACGTGTAGTCGACCTCGATCGGCGCGCCGGACGGCGACGGCACATTGCCGACGTCGAATTGTTCGGTGGCGCCCGGCTTGACCATGCCGCCCTTGTCGTCGGTCCAGGTCGCGCCGCCGGACTTGACGACCAGCTTGGTGAACGTCACGTGGTAGGGCGTCGGATTCGTCGCTTGCAGCGCATAGCCGCCGCTGGACTTCGGCGCGAAATTCCAGGTGACCTTCTCCGCGGATTCGTCGGCGACGCCTTGCAGTGCCGCAGGGCGGAAGAACAATTTGATGCGCGTGCGGAACGCGAGCTGCAGCATGTTCGGATCATTCGAATCGCCGGTGGCCTGAGGCGGGACGTCGAGCACGTTGAGCCAGTACAGCGATTCCTTGTCCTGCGCGAGCGGTTCCTGCGTATAGATCAGCCGCAGGCTCTGGCCTTTCTTCGGATCGAGACGGAACAACGGCGGCGTCAGCGTAAACGGTACCTTCGAGTCGTCCGGCAGCGCGTTCGCGTGGCCGTCGTCGACCCATGCCTGGACGAGCGAAGGCCGGTCGCCCTCGTTGGTCAGCTTGACCGTGACCTCGCGCTCCTTTTCCGGATAGATCACGCGCGTTCCGCCGATCACGACGCTTGCATCCGCGGTGCTCAGGCCGGACAGCGACGCGATCAGCGCTGCGGCCCCCACGCTCAAACGCAAGTTCATTGGCATTCCCATCGCTGAGTTCTCCTTGTAGATGGACAGTTCACTGTTGGTCGGACGCGGCCCGTGCAGCGCCACTGCTTCGCGTGCCCGGGCCGCCGGTCGGCAGACCGCGTTACTGGTACGAGACCGAGTACATGACAGACGTATTGACCGTGCCGGCCGTGGACGCGCCGCCGGTCGCGACGTATTGCGCAAAGTAGTTCAGCTCGGCTGCGGCGCCCGTGATATCCACGATCTGCGAGTTCTGCTGCGCTTGCGCCTTGCCCAGCTCGATCTTCGAGCCGTCCTTGTTCAGCAGGCCGACTTCGACGTTCTTCGCGTCACCCGTTGCATTGAAGAGCTGGCCCGTCTGCGCGTTGACCGTCGTGCCCGGCTCGAAGTACACCGACGCCTTGCCCGAATTCGGCGAGCAGTTGGTCAGGTTGATGCGGAACGGCTTGCGGCCGGCCGTCGAGCCCGGCGTAGCGAGGGCGGACGTCGACACGTTGGGCAGCGTGACGGTGAAATCCTTGCCGCCGCCGTCGCCCGAGATGTTGCAGGTCTGGGCGGTGATCTCGCCGGTGATCGTGATCGTGCCGTCGGCTGCCTGAGCCGACGAGGCCGCGGCGAGGAGACCTGCCGTCGCCATCAGAATGGAAAGTGCTTTTTTGGACATTTAAGTACCTGTTAGTAAGGGCCTCGCGTCGAAAGACGACGCACGGACGTTTCCATCGCGCTGTCGCGCATCGCTGCTGCGGGGCGGCAGCAACTGCGGGAAACAGGCGATATTGTTCCGAAGTAAGTCATTCGAAAGAATGGGACGAGGTCTAAGTTGAATGGCTTTCATGTAGGTCTAGTACTAAATTTCTTTTAAGAATCGTCAGAGGCCCGTGGCTCGTACGCCGCACACACGTGCCGAGACGTCGACGTTGCGGGAGCGCCGCAAGGATCGAGAGGTCGTTTGACGGATGAAGCGCGCGTCGACGGCCCGTCCGTTCAGGTGGGTATTTGATGAGGATGACTAATCGATAAGGGCGTGCGAAGGATTCGAACCCTGGATCGAATCAGTCCGTCAGCACCGCAGGTGCGGGACGGGTGAGGTCATGCCGTGTGCCACGGCGAGCGCGGAATCGGCGCTCGCGCATCGATGATGTCGCCACGCGAGTGCGACGCTCGACGGCGCGCACGTCGCCGTCTCATGCGTTACTGCAGAATCAGCCGCAAATGCGCATCGGCCTGCTCGCTCGGCGACTTCTGGAACCCGCCTTTCGCGAACCGATGCCAGCGGCCGATCACGTAGCTGACGAGCAGGCTCGCCCGCGCGGCGGGATCGTAGTCGGCAGGCAGCACGAACGGCGTCGCGCCGTCCTGCGGCGCATTCGCCTCCGTGCGCGCGACCCGAAGGCATTGCTTGACGGTCGCCTCGATCCGGTCGAGCAACTGGTTCACGCGCTCGGTGAGCCGCTCGTCCTCGCCGACCAGCGCCTCGCCGGTCAGCACGCGCGTCATCCCCGGGTTCTTCGCGGCGAAATTGAGCATCGTCAGTGCGATCGTGCGTGCCTGCAGCACGCCGTTCGGCTCCTTCGCGACGATCTGGTTGACGAGCCCGAACAGCGCCTGCTCGATGAACTCGATCAGCCCTTCGTACATCTTCGCCTTGCTGGCGAAATGCCGGTAGAGCGCGGCTTCCGACACGGCGAGCCGGGCCGCGAGCGCGGCGGTCGTGATTTTCTCGGGCTTCGGCGCCTCGAGCATCGCGGCGAGCGTCTGCAGGATCATCACGCGCCGCTCGCCCGGCTTCGGGCGCGGGCGGGACGGCGTGGCCTGGTCTTCCGTTACGGCTTGGTCCTGCGGGTAAGTCGGCTGCATTTCTGTCGCCCCGATCGTGTGCCCAGTCGCAGCGATTTTAACGAACGAATGCGCTGGTCGACATAATGCGGTCGGCCGACGTTCGGCAGATGGCCCGGCAGGTGGCCGGTGATCCATACGGTGCCGATGCCGAGGCGCTTGTAGCGCTTCAGGTGGCTGCGGGTGTCTTCGACGAGGATCGCATCCGTGAGCCGTGCATGCACGGCGCGCAAAGTCCTGCGCAGCATCGCACGATCGGGCTTCGCGCGCCACGTGCGGCGATCACGCATGTGCTCGATCGCGATCACGCGCTCGAACAGCCGCTCGATGCGCAGCTCCCGCAGCACCGCGCGTGCGTAGTTCGCGGGCGCGTTGGTCAGCACGAACTTGCGGCCCGGCAGCGCGGCGATGATGTGCGCGAGACCACGCTCTGCGCGCACCATTGCAGGCAAGTCGGAAAACGTGTGGACCACGCGCAGGAAGTCGTGCGGATCGATCGGGTGATGGCGCGTGAGGCCGAGCAGCGCGGCGCCGTAGCGCTCGGTATAGCCGTTGCGCAGGCGATCAGCTTCGGCGCGCTCGACCTGCAGCGCGTCGATGATGTATTGCGTCATCGCACGGTTGATCTCGGGAAAGATCGCGTGCGATGCGTGGTGCAGCGTGTTATCGAGATCGAACAGCCAGACGGGCGCGCCGGCACGCGGCCGGCTGCGCGAAATGCGCCGGCGTCGCAACGACGCCGGCAGGTCGGGGCTGGCAGGCGGGCGGCGCGCGCTCAATGCGAGCGGATCATCGTGCCGAACGGCTGCTCGGTCAGGATTTCCAGCAGCACCGAGTGCTCGATCCGGCCGTCGACGATGTGCACCGACTTCACGCCGCTCTTCGCCGCGTCGAGCGCCGACGAGATCTTCGGCAGCATGCCGCCCGAGATCGTGCCGTCTTCGAACAGCGCGTCGATCTCGCGTGCGGAGAGATCGGTCAGCAGGTTGCCGTCCTTGTCCATCACGCCGGGGATGTTGGTCATCATCAGCAGCTTCTCGGCGTTGAGCACCGTGGCGAGCTTGCCTGCGACGAGGTCGGCATTGATGTTGTACGACAGGCCATCCTCGCCGAAACCGATCGGCGAGATCACCGGGATGAACGCGTCGTCCTGCAGCGCCTTCACGACCGCCGGGTTGATCGCCTCGACTTCGCCGACCTGGCCGATGTCGATGTACTGGCCCGGGTTGTCGCGGTCCGGCATCAGCAGCTTGCGTGCGTGGATCAGGCCGCCGTCCTTGCCCGTCAGGCCCACCGCGTGGCCGCCGAAGTGGTTGATCAGCATCACGATGTCCTGCTGCACTTCGCCGCCGAGCACCCATTCGACGACTTCCATCGTCTCTTCGTCGGTGACGCGCATGCCCTGGATGAAGGTGCCGGCCTTGCCGATCTTCTTCAGTGCGTGATCGATCTGCGGACCGCCGCCGTGGACGATCACCGGGTTGATGCCGACCAGTTTCAGCAGGATCACGTCGCGCGCGAAGCCTTGCTTGAGCCGCTCTTCCGTCATCGCGTTGCCGCCGTATTTGATGACCACGGTCTTGCCGTGGTAACGGCGGATGTACGGCAGCGCCTCGGCGAGGATTTCTGCCTTCAGCGTGGGGGCGATCTGCGAGAGGTCGATGGGCTCGGACATGGCGGCGGCTCTGGCTGGGAACGGTTGAAACAGGCCGAATTGTACAGGAGTGGCGCAGCGCAGCATCGGGTTTTTGGGCCGGCCGGAACACCGGCGGCGCGAGGCGGGTACAGCGCGCGGCGGCCCGCCGGCTATGGCGCGGCGCGATTCGGGCGGCGCCGCGCGGGCGGTGCCGGCGGGCTGGCCAACGTGCGTTTCCGATGGCGTTCGGTCAGGCGACCGGCGTGCAAAATCCAGCCGCCGCGCTATGCTTGTCGCGTGGGGCGATGTCCCGCCCGCTTCCGCGATTGCGCCATGACCGATTCCGCCGCCGACGCCCGTTCCGCCCCGCGCCGTGCGCGCTGCCCGCACTGCGGGCGCGGCTTCGACTGCGGCGCGCATACGCAGCCGTTCGACTGCTGGTGCGCGGCGATGCCGGTGCCGCCCGGCGGCACGCCGCCCGCGGCCGGCGCGCGGTGCCGATGCCCCGAGTGCCTGGCCGACGAGATCGCACAGCGCATGGCCGGCGCGGCCGGTTGACGGCGCCGCGCCGCGCCCGTTCGTGCGCATCGATCCGGCCCCGCTAGAGGCGCCGGGCGCTAAACGGGTAAACTGCCCGGATGCAACGAATCACCACCACCGGGCGCGTCAACCTCAGTCACCTGTTCTGGCTGCGCAATCTTGCGATCATCGGCCAGCTCGTGACGATCGGCGTCGTGCAGACCTATTTTGGCGTGCATCTGCCGTTGCCGGCGATGCTGATGGTCATCGCGCTCGAAATCGTTTTCAACGCGCTGACCTGGGTGCGCGTGCTGCGCGCGCGGCCCGAGACCAATTTCGAGCTGCTCGGCCAGCTGTGGGTCGACCTCGGTGCGCTGTCCGCGCTGCTGTTCCTGTCGGGCGGGACGACCAACCCGTTCGTGTCGCTGTACCTGCCGTCGCTCGCGATCGCGGCGGCGGTGCTGCCGTGGCACCTGATGATCTGGCTCGCGGCGTTCGCGGTCGCCTGCTACGCGGCGCTCGGCTTCGACTCGGTGCCGCTCAACATGGACAACCCGGCGAACCTGTTCGATTACTACCGTACCGGCATGTGGGCGAACTTCATGGTCAGCGTCGGGCTGATCGCGTGGTTCGTCGCGCGCATGTCGAACGCGCTGCGCCAGCGCGACGCGGCGCTCGGCGAGGCGCAGCAGCATCTGCTGCGCGACGAGCGGGCCGTCGCGCTCGGCGTGCAGGCCGCCACCGTCGCGCATGAAATGGGCACGCCGCTGTCGACGATCGCGATGCTCGCCGAGGAGTTGCGCGACGCGGCGCGCGCCGATCCGGGGCTCGCACGCTACGAGGCCGACCTGAAGGTGCTCGAGGAACAGATGTCGCTGTGCACGTCGGCGCTCGCGCGCCTGCGCAGCCGCGCGAGCGCGCCGGCGAGCCGCCAGCCGGTGGACGACTGGCTCGACACGTTCGTCGAGCACTGGCGTCTGCGGCATCCGCACGTGCAGTTCGAACTGCTCGGCGCGCGCCCGGCGGGCGTCGCGCTCGACGATACGGTCGCGGCCGGCCAGATCCTGACGATCCTGCTCGACAACGCCGCGCGCGCGAGCCCGCAGCGCGTGACGCTCGCTGCGAAGGTCGCGCATGGCGGCACGGCCGACGAAATCGAATTCGAGGTATGCGACGACGGGCCCGGTATTCCGGCCGCGCTGCGCGAATCGCTCGGCGCGATGCCGGTCGACAGTACGCAGGGCGGGCACGGCGTCGGCCTGTATCTGGCGTTTAGCGCGGCCGCGCGGCTGGGCGGCGAGATCGAACTGTCCGACGTCACGCCGCGCGCGGCGGCCGGCAACGGGCGGGCCGGCGGTGCGGCGAATGGCCACGCGGCGGCCGCATCGGGACAACGCGCGGGCTCGCGCACGGGCGCACATGCAGCCGACCGGCCAGCCGGCACGCCGGACGGCCGCCCGGCTGGCGCGCCGGCCGGGCGCGGCACGCGGGCCGTGCTGCGCCTGCCGGTCGTGCGCGTCGCGCTGCCGGCGGCCTCAACCAACACGTAGACGGAGAAACCACATGAGTGAGAACAATTTCCTGGTGATCGACGACAACGAGGTGTTCGCGGGCACGCTCGCGCGCGGCCTCGAGCGCCGCGGTTACGCTGTCCAGCAGGCGCATGACAAGGAGGCGGCGCTGCGGCTCGCCGCGGGCGGCAAGTTCCAGTTCATCACCGTCGACCTGCATCTCGGCGAGGATTCGGGACTGAGCCTGATCGCGCCGTTGTGCGACCTGCAGCCCGACGCGCGCATTCTCGTGCTGACCGGCTATGCGAGCATCGCGACCGCCGTGCAGGCCGTGAAGGAAGGTGCCGACAACTACCTCGCGAAGCCGGCGAACGTCGAGTCGATCCTGGCCGCGCTGCAGACCAACGCGACCGAAGTGCAGGCCGACGAAGCGCTGGAGAACCCGGTCGTGCTGTCGGTG
Source organism: Burkholderia sp. CpTa8-5 (assembly GCF_017815045.1). Lineage (NCBI taxonomy): Bacteria > Pseudomonadati > Pseudomonadota > Betaproteobacteria > Burkholderiales > Burkholderiaceae > Burkholderia > Burkholderia sp. CpTa8-5. Next base: position 14,989 of record NZ_JAGIQD010000020.1, on the reverse strand, counting down.
GACCGGCTTGAATGGGAGCACATCCAGCGCGTGCTGGCCGAGAACAACAACAACATTTCGGCGACCGCGCGTGCGCTGAACATGCACCGCCGCACGCTGCAGCGCAAGCTCGCGAAGAAGCCGGTGCGCCAGTAAGCGGCGCACCAACGAAAACGGGCGGCCCGCCGGGCCGCCCGTCTCTCATCCGGCGCCGTGCGCGTTACAGCACGTAGCGCGACAGGTCTTCGTCCTGCGACACTTCGCCGAGTGCGCGGTCGACATACTTCGCGTCGATCGTCACGCGCTCGCCGGCGTGGTTGCCCGCCGAGAACGACACTTCCTCGAGCAGTTTCTCGATCACCGTGTACAGCCGGCGCGCGCCGATGTTCTCGGTTTTCTCGTTGACCGCGAACGCGATCTCGGCGAGGCGCCGGATACCGTCGTCGGCGAATTCGAGCTGTACCTCTTCGGTCGCGAGCAGCGCCTGGTACTGCTTGACGAGGCTCGCGTCGGTCGCGACGAGGATCGCTTCGAAGTCGTTCACCGACAGCGAATCGAGTTCGACGCGGATCGGGAAGCGGCCCTGCAGTTCCGGAATCAGGTCGCTCGGCTTCGCGAGGTGGAACGCGCCGCTCGCGATGAACAGGACGTGATCGGTCTTCACCATCCCGTACTTCGTGTTGACCGTCGTGCCTTCGACGAGCGGCAGCAGGTCGCGCTGCACGCCCTGGCGCGACACTTCGCCGCCGCTGCCTTCGTTGTTGCGCGACGTGATCTTGTCGATCTCGTCGAGGAACACGATGCCGTTCTGCTCGACGTTCTGCACGGCTTTCGTCTTCACTTCCTCTTCGTTGAGCATCTTCGCCGCTTCTTCGTCGGTCAGCAGCTTCAGCGCTTCCTTGATTTTCACCTTGCGGCGCTGCTTCTTGCCGCTGCCGAGGTTCGAGAACATCGAGCGGATCTGCTCGGTCATCTCTTCCATCCCGGGCGGCGCCATGATGTCCATGCCGACCGACGGCTGCTCGAGGTCGAGCTCGACTTCCTTGTCGTCGAGCTGGCCTTCGCGCAGGCGCTTGCGGAACGTCTGACGGGTTGCGTTGTTGTCGTCGTTCGCGTGCTCGGCATTGCCGCCGAAGCCGACCGCGCGCGGTTGCGGCAGCAGGATGTCGAGGATGCGGTCTTCGGCCTGGTCGGTCGCCTTGCTGCGCACCTTGCGCATTTCGGATTCGCGCGTCTGCTTGACCGAGATCTCGATCAGGTCGCGCACGATGCTGTCGACATCGCGGCCGACGTAGCCGACTTCGGTGAACTTGGTCGCTTCGATCTTGATGAACGGCGCGTCGGCGAGCTTCGCGAGGCGGCGCGCGATTTCGGTCTTGCCGACGCCCGTCGGCCCGATCATCAGAATGTTCTTCGGGGTGATTTCCTGGCGCAGCGGCTCGGCGACCTGCTGGCGGCGCCAGCGGTTGCGCAGCGCGACGGCGACGGCCTTCTTCGCCTTCGCCTGGCCGATGATGTGCTTGTCGAGTTCCGAGACGATCTCGGCAGGGGTCATGGTGCTCATGGGGCTGTCCTTACTCGATCGTTTCGATGATGCGGTTGTGGTTCGTGTAGATGCACATGTCGCCGGCGATCCCGAGCGACTTCTCGACGATCTCGCGCGGCGACAGCTCGGTGTTCTCCGCGAGCGCGCGGGCCGCGGCCTGCGCGTACGCACCGCCCGAGCCAATCGCGCAGATCCCGCCTTCCGGGTCGAGCACGTCGCCATTGCCGGTGATCACGAGCGTGGTGGTCGCATCGGCCGTGATCAGCATCGCCTCGAGGCGGCGCAGCATCCGGTCGGTGCGCCAGTCCTTCGCGAGCTCGACGGCCGCGCGGGTCAGGTTGCCTTGGTGCTTCTCGAGCTTCGCCTCGAAGCGGTCGAGCAGCGAGAACGCATCGGCGGTGCCGCCCGCGAATCCGACCAGTACCTGGTTGTTGTAGATCCGCCGCACTTTCCGCGCGCCACCCTTCATGACGATGTTGCCGAGGGTTACCTGGCCGTCGCCGCCGAGCGCGACCTTGTCGCCGCGCCGGACCGAAACGATGGTCGTGCCGTGAAATTGCTCCATCTGCGTTCCTTGAGAAAAACGGGGAAGAGTCGGGCGGCGCGATGCGCCGCCGCGTGAATCCGCAGTGCGCCGGGGAGCGGCCCGGCGCGCGTCCGTTTCATTTTAGGGCGGGCGCCGGGATATCAAGAGGGGAAGGCAAATCGGCCGGCGGCCGGGAAGCGGTGCCGGAAAAACAAAAAGCGCGCGGCAGGCCGCGCGCTTTCGGGAAGCAGCGTGTTTGAGCGGAATGCCGCCCGATCAGTCGCCGAACAGCTTCTGGCGCAGCTCGCGGCGCTCCTGCGCCTCGAGCGACAGCGTGGCGGTCGGACGCGCGAGCAGGCGCGGAATGCCGATCGGCTCGCCGGTTTCCTCACACCAGCCGTAATCGCCGGAATCGATGCGGGCGAGCGACTGCTGAACCTTCTTGAGGAGCTTGCGTTCGCGGTCGCGCGTACGCAGCTCGAGCGCGTGCTCTTCCTCGATCGTCGCGCGGTCGGCGGGATCGGGGACGATCACCGTCTCGCGCAGGTTCTCGGTCGTCTGGCCTGCATTCTTGAGGATGTCCGCCTGCAACTGTTCGAGCCGATTTTTGAAGAAGGCGAGCTGATCCTCATTCATGTAATCCTTGTCGCTCATCTTCAGGATTTCGGCTTCGGTCAAGAGTTTCTTCGTCATCTGCTTGCTTCTTCAATGTGCGGCAAATCGAGAGATATTGCCTGCACTTTGGGATTACCCGCAACCGCGTTTGCATTCATTTGCGATTTGCCGCCGCGGGGCCGAAAGCCTCTGGAAACCGGTTCTCAAATACCAGGATAGGCCTGGCGCGGAGTTGTGCGCGCTGCGAACCGGTGTGCTGCGCGGCACATCGCATCGGCCGCGGCCGGGAGGCGGATGGGCGATCCGGCGCGGTTGCGATGCCCGGAAAACTGGTTCAGCAAGAACCGGGCCTGTTTGTTGCCGTACTCCAGCGGGCACGTATTGTAACTGAATCGCAAGCGGGCGCCGTATCGGGTCGATCCCCGTCGGCTGCGCCAATATCTAGAAAATATAACGCGCAAATCGCGAAAAAGCGATGACGGCGAAACCCTGCCCGAAAAAGGCGCCGCGCGGCGGCCGCCACCGCCCGGGCTGGCGGCCGGGCGGCGGGGCGCGGCGGGCGCCCGCGCGGGTCAGGCGAGGCAGGCGTCGAGGCCGTCGGTGATCAGGTCCTGCGGCAGGTCGACGCCGATGAACACCATCTTGTTGGTCTTCTTCTCGACCGGCAGCCACTTCGCCGCGAGGTCGCTGCCCATCATCTGGTGCACGCCCTGGAACACGACCTTGCGGTCGACGCCCTTCATGTACAGCACGCCCTTGTAGCGCAGCATCCGCTCGCCGTAGATCTGCAGGATGCCGCCGAGGAAGTCTTCCAGCTTGTTCGGGTCGAACGGGCGGTCGTTGCGGTACACGAACGACTTGATCTTGTCGTCGTGGTGCGCGTGGTGGTGGTGATGATGGTGGCCATGGTCGTGATCGTGCGCGCATTGACCGTGATCGTGGTCGCAATTCGCGTGATCGTGATCATGGCCGTGATCGTGGTGAGCGTGCGCGTGATCGTCCTCGGCGAGGAAATCGGGATCGATCTCGAGCTTCGCGTTCAGGTTGAAGCCGCGCAGGTCGAAGATTTCCTTGATGTCCGCTTCGCCGAAATTCACGACCTTGATCGCGGCCTTCGGGTTCATGTGCATCAGGCGGTGCTTGAGGCCCGCGACAGTCTGGTCGTCGACGAGGTCCGACTTCGTGATGAACAGGCGATCGGCGAAACCGACCTGGCGCTGCACGACCTCGTGTTCGTCGAGCTGCGCGTTCGCGTGCTTCGCGTCGACCAGCGTGATGACCGCGTCGAGCAGGAAATCGTCGGCGATTTCGCTGTCGATGAAGAACGTCTGGGCGACGGGGCCCGGGTTCGCGAGGCCGGTCGTCTCGATCACGATGCGGTCGAAATCGAGCTTGCCTTCGCGCTTCTTCGCGGCGAGATCGCCGAGCGTGCGCGCGAGGTCGCCGCGGATCGTGCAGCAGATGCAGCCGTTGCTCATCTGGATGATCTGCTCGTTCGAATCCTGGATGAGGATTTCGTTGTCGATGTTCTCTTCGCCGAACTCGTTCTCGATCACGGCGATCTTCATGCCGTGCTGTTCGTTCAGGATGCGCTTGAGCAGCGTCGTCTTGCCGCTGCCGAGGAAGCCGGTGAGGATGGTGACGGGAGTGGCCATGTCGGTCGCCTGTGGTTCGTGAATCGGGGTCAAAACAGGATGTGCGTCGCGCCCTCGCGCTGCGAGCCGGGGCGCACAACCAACAATTGAAACATACCTGTCAAGTTCCCGCCCGTCGTCCGGACGACAGGCGGCAACGCAGCGCCGCCAATGGGACGGGCGCGGTTGTCCGCGCTAGATCGGGGCGATCAGACGATTTGCAACAGCAGGCCCTTCAGATATTCGCCTTCCGGGAAGGCCGCGAGCAGCGGGTGATCGACACCCGCGCCCAGCCGCTTCAGGATGCGCGCGTCGACCTTCGCGTCGGCGGCCGCGCCCGCGACGATCTTCTGGAACAGGTCCATGTCGATCGCGCCCGAGCACGAGTACGTGAACAGCAGGCCGCCCGGACGCAGCAGCTTGAAGCCGCTCAGGTTGATGTCCTTGTACGCGCGCGCCGCGCGATCGACGCTGTCGCGGGTCGGCGCGAACTTCGGCGGATCGAGCACGATCAGGTCGAAACGCTCGCCTTCGTCGACGAGGCGGCGCAGCGTCTTGAACGCATCGGCGTCGAGCCAGGTCGCGCGTTCGGCGTCGAAGCCGTTGGCGACGACGTTCTGCTGCGCGAGCGCGAGCGCATCGCCCGACGAATCGATCGATACGACGCGTTTCGCGCCGCCCTTGAGCGCCGCGAGCGAGAAGCCGCCCGTGTAGCAGAAGCAGTTCAGCACGTCGCGGTCGGCCGCGTACTGCGCGACGAGCGCGCGGTTGTCGCGCTGGTCGACGTAGAAGCCCGTCTTGTGGCCGTTCGGCACGTCGACGTGATAGCGCACGCCGTTTTCATTCGCGATCAGCGTGGCGGGCGGCGCGTCGCCCGCCAGTACGCCGGTCGTCTGTTCCAGCCCTTCCTTGTCGCGGATCGACACGTCCGAGCGCTCGTACACGTTCGGGCAGCCGGTCGCGCCAGTGAGCGCCGCGACGATCGCGTCCTTCCACGCTTCGACGCCCGCGGCCATGAACTGGCAGACGAGCTGGCCGCGCGGCGCGGCGCCGGCTTCGGCGGTATCCGCGACGTAGTAGTCGACGACCAGCCCCGGCAGCCCGTCGGCTTCGCCGAACACGAGCCGCACCGCGCCCGTGCCCGACACCATCGTCGTGCGGTGCGCGACCGCGCGCTGCACGCGGCGCTTGAAGAACGCGTGATCGATCGGCTCGTGCTCGTCGAAGCTCCACACCCGCACGCGGATCTGCGACTGCGGGCTGTACGCGCCGCGCGCGAGGAAGCGGCCGTCGTGCGCGCGCACGAGCACGGTCGCGCCGGGCGCGGGTTTGCCGTCGACGCGGTCGATCGCATTGGCGTAGATCCACGGATGGCGGCGCAGCAGCGATTTTTCCTTGGACGGCTTGAGGGTGACGGTTTGCATGATGAGATCGAAATGGGCCGCGCGCGACGCCGGCCGGTGCCGGCCGCCGCGCGCGGCGGGTAACACGGGGCGCGCGTCAGTCGCGCTTCTTCGCGCGCGGATGCGCGCTGTCGTAAATCTTCGCGAGATGCTGGAAGTCGAGCGACGTATAGATCTGCGTCGCCGCGACGCTCGCGTGGCCGAGCAGTTCCTGCACCGCGCGCAGGTCGCCGCTCGACTGCAGCACGTGCGTCGCGAACGAGTGGCGCAGCACGTGCGGGTGGACGTTGGCGGGAATGCCGGCGGCGAGCGCCGCGCGCTTCACGCGCTCGCGCACGACGCCCGGCGACATCCGGTTGCCGCGCACCGACACGAACAGCGGATGCGGATCGTGCTTCACGAATTCGTCGCGCACCGCGAGCCACGCGTTCAGCGCGTCGATCGCCTTGCGGCCGACCGGCACCTTGCGCTCCTTGTTGCCCTTGCCGCGCACGGTGACCTCGGCTTCGGCGAGGTCGAGCCAGCCGGCCGAGCGGTAGCCGTCGGCCTGCGTGTACCGGACGTCGAGCCCGACCAGCTCGGCGAGGCGCAGCCCCGACGAATAGAACAGCTCGAGGATCGCGTGATCGCGGATGCCTTCGGTCGTGTCGGGCAGCGGCGTATCCATGAGCGTGACCGCATCGTCGACCGACAGCGCCTTGGGCAGCGATTTCTCGCGTTTGGGCGCGCGGACCCCGGCGACGGGGTTCGCGGGCATCTCGACGCGCTGCGCGAACCAGCGATAGAACGCACGCCATGCGGAAAGCCGGTGCGAGATCGAGCGCGCGGACAACCCGGCCGCGTGCCCGCGCACGACCGCGCCGCGCATGTCGGCGGCGGTCAATGCGTCGAGCGGCCGGCCGGCCGCGAGCTTCTTCAGTTCGTCGAGTTCGTGCGTGTACGCGCGCAGCGTGTGTTCCGACAACTGCCTGACATGCTTCAGGTTCGACAGGTAGGCGGCGATCGGATCGTCGGTCATCGCGTGCGGCGGATCAGTGCGGCAGCAGGCGCGTGAGCGCGGCGCTTGCGAGCGTCGCGATCTGCGCGAGGAAGTCGGTCGCCATCCCGTCGTGGAAGCGGCGCGGATCGGGCGAGCCGAGGACCAGCAGGCCGAACGCGGGCGCGTCGTTGCCGGCGAGCGGCGCGCGCAGCGCGAGCAGCGCGACCGACGCGGCCGCACCGTCGCCGGCCGGCGCGGCTTCGGCGCCTTCCGCCGCGCTCGCGGCCGGGGCGGCGAGCGCCGGGGCGAGCCACTGGGCGGCCTCGAAGCCCGTATTCGCGCCGCAGTACGGCGTCGACAGGCCGTTCGCGAACAGGCGCACTTCCTCGCCGACCTGGCGCGCGAAATCGGCTTGCGCGTAGGTGTCGGCGACGTCCCACACGCGCAGCGCCGTCTGCGGCACGTCGAACACGTCGGCGATGCCGTCGGCGATCGTGCGCGGCAGCGCGTACGGATCGCGTTCCGCGATCACGCGCGCGGTCCAGCGGCTGAACTTTGCGGACAGGCTGTCGTTCTCGTGGCCGTAGCGCACGAGTTCGGCGAGCCGGCGCTCGAGATGCTTGTTCTTGTCGCGCAGCATCTCCATCTGCCGCTCCTGCAGCGAGATCGCGGCCTTGCCGTGCGGGTTCGCGAGACGGATCGTCGCGAGCAGCTCGGCGTGCTGCGCGAAGAATTCGGGATTGGCGAGCAGGTAGTCGGCGACTTCGCGATCGTTCATGTGGCTGGCGCGTTCAGTTATCAAGGACGTTGCAGGGTCAGGCATTCAGGTCGATCTCGCCTTCGAACACGGTCGTGGCGGGGCCGGCCATCATCAGCGCGGCGGCTTCGTCGTGCGCGCCGTCCCAGCCGATCGTCAGCGTGCCGCCGTGGGTGTGCACGGTCACGGGCGAATCGAGCAGGCCGCGCCGGATGCCGGCCGCGACCGCCGCGCATGCGCCGGTGCCGCACGCGAGCGTCTCGCCCGCGCCGCGTTCGTACACGCGCAGCTTCACCTCGTGGCGCGACACGATCTGCATGAAGCCGGCGTTCACGCGCTGCGGGAAGCGCGCATGGCGCTCGATCAGCGGGCCTTCTTCCAGCACCGGATACGCCTCGACATCGTCGACGACCTGCACCGCGTGCGGGTTGCCCATCGACACCGTCGAGATCCAGCGCGTCGCGCCGCCGACGTCGAGCGGCCACAGCGTGTCGTTGCCTTCCTTGCGGCCGTCGAGGCCCGTCGCGCCTGGACCGGCCGTATCGAACGGCACCTGTGCCGGCGCGAACACGGGCGCGCCCATGTCGACGACGACTTCGCCGTTGTCCTGCAGCGTCAGCGTAATCAGGCCCTTCATGACCTGCACGCGCACGCTGCGCTTGTCGGTCAGGCCGCGGTCGCTGACGAACTTCACGAAACAGCGCGCGCCGTTGCCGCAGTGTTCGACCTCGCCGCCGTCGCAATTGAAGATCCGGTACTTGAAATCCGCGCCGTCGACGGTCGGCTTCTCGACCAGCAGCAACTGGTCGGCGCCGATGCCGAAGTGGCGGTTGGCGAGCGCGCGCACCTGCGCGTCGGTGAGCGGCGGCAGCGCGCGCGAGTAACCGTCGAGCACGACGAAGTCGTTGCCCGCGCCGTGCATCTTGGTGAACGAGAGTTTCACTGGGTCCGGAATTCCATGGCGAACAAGGCGGTCGGCACGACACGGACGGCCGCCGGCCATGCCGGGCGGCCTCGTTCGTCGTGCTGATCTCAACCGCAAATGATACATGCAGCCGACGGGGGCGTCCCGCGCGGGCGGGGCCGCGCGTCTGTCGTGCAGATGGGAAGGGGCGCTATTTGCCGATCGGCCGACTGGACATGGCGTTGCGGCTCGAGGCGTGGCTCGGCGAGGAAAACGGGGGAAAGGCCGATCTGTGGCTCGCGCAGCAGTCGGCCTACGATCTCGGGCAGGCGCGCGCGAAGGGTGCGCCGAAGGTGGCGAGGGCGCAGGCGCGCGCATGACGGCGCACCCGCGAACGTCGCGGCAGGGTCAGTACAGGCTCGGCTCGCCGGGCGGGCGCGTCTTGAAGCGCTTGTGCACCCAGTAGTACTGCTCGGGCATCAGCGGAATCTGTTCCTCGAGGAATGCGTTCATCCGCCGCGCGTCGAGATCGTCGTCGCCGGTCGGGTAGTGATCCCACGGCTTGAATACCTTCAGACGGTAGCCCTTGTAGTTCGGCAGCACCTCGCCGATGAACGGCACGACCTGCGCGCGGCCCGTCTTCGCGAGCCGGCCGACGGCCGTCAGCGTGCAGGCCGGCACGCCGAAGAACGGGACGAACGTCGAGTTGCGCAGCCCGTAGTCCATGTCCGCGCCGAGCATCACCGGCTTGCGGTCGCGCAGCCAGCGCAGCACGACGCGCGCGCTGTCCGCGCGGCCGACCATCTCGGCGTCGAAGCGCCCGCGCGCCTTCTTCGCCTCTTCCTCGAGCACCGCGTTCGAGAACGGCTGGTAAAGCGATCCGCAGCGGCGGTGCAGCGACCGGTTCAGCCAGATCGAACCGGCCTCGATGCCGACGAAGTGCAGGCCGAGGAACAGCGTCGGCGGCAGGTCGGGATCGTCGAGATCGACCGCGCTGTCGACCTGGATCAGCTTCGCGAGCTTCTTCTCCGAGCCGAACCACTGGACGCTGCGCTCGACGTAGCTGCGGATCGCATGACGGAAATGCTGGCCGGCCACTTCCTCGCGCCGTTCGTCGCTCCAGTCGGGGAAGCAGAGTTTCAGATTCGTATGTACGATGCGCTTTCGCCGGCTGGGGATCTGATACAGCAGCCAGCCGAGGCCATCGCCGAACCGTGCGGTCAGACCGTACGGCAGCAGGGCGAGCAGCTTCAGCAAGCCGATGGCGAGGTGCGTGCCGAGGCGGCCTAGCATGCGGAATCTCCGTGGGGCCGGCTGGCCGGCACGTTGCGAACAGGGTGGTAAGACAGCGGAAGATGCAGCACGGGCGGCGCTCTGTGACAATTCAGGAAAGCCGCTATAATACGGGCTTCGCCGAGTTAACTGACAACTTGCGGGGCGAAGCCGGCTGGCGCGACACACGCTGCCCGGTCCTGGTAATCCGCTAAAGCGTCGCCGCTTCAGGCCCAACGAAGCTGGCTACGTGAAACCAACCGTAACCACACAGGAGCCTGAAAAAGTGGCAAACGATTATCTCTTCACGTCCGAATCCGTCTCCGAAGGCCATCCGGACAAGGTCGCGGACCAAATCTCGGACGCGATTCTCGACGCCATCCTCGAGCAGGACAAATACTCCCGCGTTGCGGCCGAAACGCTGTGCAACACGGGTCTCGTCGTGCTGGCTGGTGAAATCACCACGACGGCCAACATCGATTACATCCAGATCGCGCGCGATACGATCAAGCGCATCGGCTACGACAACACCGACTACGGCATCGACTACAAGGGTTGCGCGGTGCTCGTCGCGTACGACAAGCAGTCGCCGGACATCGCGCAGGGCGTCGATCGCGCGCACGACGACAACCTCGACCAAGGCGCGGGCGACCAGGGCCTGATGTTCGGCTATGCGTGCGACGAAACGCCGGAACTGATGCCGCTGCCGATCTACCTGTCGCACCGGCTCGTCGAGCGCCAGGCCAGCCTGCGCCGCGACGGTCGCCTGCAATGGCTGCGTCCGGACGCGAAGTCGCAGGTCACCGTCCGCTACGTCGACGGCAAGCCCGATTCGATCGACACCGTCGTGCTGTCGACGCAGCATGCGCCGGACATCGAGCTGCCGGCGCTGCGCGAAGCGGTGATCGAGGAAATCATCAAGCCGACGCTGCCGGCCGACCTGATCAAGGGCGACATCAAGTTCCTCGTGAACCCGACCGGCCGGTTCGTGATCGGCGGCCCGCAAGGCGATTGCGGCCTGACCGGCCGCAAGATCATCGTCGATACCTACGGCGGTGCCGCACCGCACGGCGGCGGCGCGTTCTCGGGCAAGGATCCGTCGAAGGTCGACCGTTCGGCTGCGTATGCGGGCCGCTACGTCGCGAAGAACATCGTCGCGGCCGGCCTCGCGTCGCGCGCGCTGATCCAGGTGTCGTACGCGATCGGCGTGGCCGAGCCGACCTCGGTGATGGTCAACACGTTCGGCACGGGCCGCGTGTCGGATGCGGTGATCACGAAGCTCGTGCGCGAGCATTTCGATCTGCGTCCGAAGGGCATCATCAAGATGCTCGACCTGCTGCGCCCGATCTACGAGAAGACGGCAGCTTACGGCCACTTCGGCCGCGAAGAGCCGGAATTCTCGTGGGAAGCGACCGACAAGGCGCTCGTGCTGGCCGAAGCGGCCGGCGTGGAGCCGACGGCACGCGTCGCGTAAGCGTCGTCCGCCTGAAACGAAAAACCCCGGCATGCCGGGGTTTTTTTGCGTGTGGAGCGCCGGCGAAATGACGGCGATCGTGGCGGGCCTGCCCGCCGGCGCGGTTTCAGCGTGCGCTGAACCCGAACCACCCATTGCTGGCCGCGAGGCGGCGCGGGCGGTTGATGCGGCGCTGCGGGCCGAGCGTGCGGCGCAGCGCGAGCGCGCGCAGCGACGACGGCTTCTGCAGCAGCGAACGCAGGCCGGCGCGGCGTGCGAACGCCTGCGCGCTCATCATCGAGAAGAATGCGTGGAACCACGCGCGGATGCCGTCCAGCCGGCTGTGCGCGTGCGTGTGCCTGGCGAGCGCCTGCGTGCGGGCGCGGTGATGGCGCAGCGAGCGGGCGGGAGCGGACGGCACGACGCGCTTCGCAGCGCGGTTGAAACGGGAAGTCAGACGGAATGGCATGTGAACGATGCTTCGCTTGTATGGGTGGCGCCCTGCAGAGCGCACTGGTATGAACGGCCTCGGATGACGCAACGGATCTTATCGAAACCCGTTGCGCGCCGCGCCCGCCAGAATTGACAGGCCGCGTCAGGCTACAGGGGATTCGTGACGCGCAAAAGTCGCGATAAACCCTTGTGCCGCAACGCGTGTGCCGCATACCGCCTGTCGCTGAGGCAGGCGCCGCGCCGCACAGTTCCCTTGCGCTGGATCAAATCCGCGATTGGCATGCCCCTGCGCACGACAATGGCGCTGTTCGTGGTATCCGGCGCCGATTTACAATCGTCACATTCACACAATAAACGTCTGGCATCCCATGTCGTCTCCATTGCAGTCGGAATCGATCCGCGCGCAAGTCGCGGAATTGCGCGAGCGCGGCTTCGTCGTCGCGCGCGGCCTCGTCGGCGAAGCGCAGTGCGCGGCGCTCAGGCAGATCGCGGAGCGCCAGTTGCGGGAGGCCGCCGAGCCGATCGAGTTCGAGGCCGACCTGCGCTATCCGGGCGCGCCCGAGTCGAAGCATGCGCCGGGCGGGCATACGGTGCGACGGCTGCTCGATGCGTATTCGCGCGATCCGGCGTTCGCCGCGCGCGCGATCGCGCCCGAGATCGGCGCATGGATGCGCGAGTATTTCGGTGAAGAGCCGGTGCTGTCGCGCGCGCATCACAACTGCATGATGACGAAGCACCCGGCGTACGGCAGCCTGACCGGCTGGCATCGCGATTTCCGCTACTGGGCGTTCGAGCGCCCGGACATGGTCTCGGTGTGGCTTGCGCTCGGGCCGGAAACCAACGAGAACGGCGCGCTGTGGCTGGTGCCGGGTTCGCATACGGCCGAATTCGGGCCGGAAGCGTTCGACGACGCGAAGTTCTTCCGCAGCGATCTGCCGGAAAACCGCAGGATGATCGACGCGGCCACGTGCCCGTCGCTGCAGACGGGCGACGTCGTGTTCTTCCACAGCAACACGCTGCATTCGGCCGGGCAGAACCGTTCCGACCAGGTGAAGTTCTCGCTCGTGTACACGTATCACGGCGCGAGCAACCGGCCGCTGCCCGGCACACGCTCGGCGTCGAAGCCGGAAGTGCCGTTCTAGGCGCGGATTCGGCGACGCCGCGATACTCGGGCGATGCAGCGCATCGCGGGCGAATGAAACGACGGGCGGCCTGGCCGCCCGTTTCGTTTGGCGCGGCTCGCGTGCGTGATGTCGACACGATGAGCCGGTCGCCGTAGGCCGGATAGTCGATCGAGCCGCTCTCGATGCAATCGCGAGCCGTGCATGCGGCGCGATGCGGTGCGATCAGCGCTTGCCGCCCGGCATCGCGAGGCCGATCAGGCCGACGAACGACGCGACGGCGCCGCCGACGATCAGCAGGATCGTCTTCGTCGCCGGCGAGCCGGTGAAGAAGCGCGACACGTTGTCGTTGATCGAATGGAACGACTGGCCGCCGAAATACAGCAGCACGACGCCGCCGACGAGCAGTGCAACCGAGATGACCCGGGACATACCAACCTCGCTGAAACGGTGATTCGAGACGCCGCAGTGTAGGCGAGCGCCGCGGTCGCGTCCATCGTCGTGCCGCCGTGCACGATCCGGCCGCTTTCGCTACCATGGTCGTCGTATGACTTCTTCGCCGCCGTCGCGCCATGGGCGCGGCCGGCGCGCGTCCCTTCCCCCGATGTCCTGACGGAACAGACTCATGGCCTACGAAGCAGCTTCCGAACGTTATGCCGGCATGCAATACCGCACCTGCGGCAAATCCGGGCTTCAACTGCCCGCCCTGTCGCTCGGTCTGTGGCACAACTTCGGCGATTCGACGCCGATCTCGACGCAGCGCGAGATCCTGCGCACCGCGTTCGACCTCGGCATCAACCACTTCGACCTCGCGAACAACTACGGGCCGCCGTACGGCAGCGCCGAAACCAACTTTGGCCGACTGCTGAAGGAGGATTTCCGGCCGTATCGCGACGAGCTGCTGATCTCGACGAAGGCCGGCTGGGACATGTGGCCGGGGCCGTACGGCAGCGGCGGCGGATCGCGCAAATACGTGCTCGCGAGCCTCGACCAGAGCTTGCAGCGGATGGGGCTCGACTACGTCGACATCTTCTACTCGCACCGTTTCGACGCACATACGCCGCTCGAGGAAACCGCCGGCGCGCTCGCGTCGGCGGTGCAGCAGGGCAAGGCGCTCTACATCGGCATCTCGTCGTACTCGGCCGCGAAGACGCGCGAGATGGCCGCGCTGCTCGCGCAATACAAGGTGCCGCTGCTGATTCACCAGCCGTCGTACAACCTGCTGAACCGCTGGATCGAAGAGGATCTGCTCGGCACGCTCGACGACGTCGGCGCGGGCAGCATCGCGTTCACGCCGCTCGCGCAGGGTTTGCTCACGTCGAAGTACCTGAACGGCGTGCCGGCCGACGCGCGCGTGAACAAGCCGGGCGGCGGCTCGCTGAAGCAGGATCACCTGAGCGCGGACAACCTCGAGCATGTGCGCAAGCTCAACGCGATCGCCGAACGGCGCGGCCAGAGCCTTGCACAGATGGCGCTGGCGTGGGTGCTGCGTAACGGCCGCGTGACGTCCGCGCTGATCGGTGCGAGCCGGGCCGAGCAGGTGCGCGAGAACGTCGGTGCGTTGAAGAACCTCGAATTCTCCGCTGAGGAACTCACGGAGATCGATCGTTACGCGACGGAAGGCGGCATCAATCTGTGGGAAAAGCCCTCCACGGATCAGGCGATCTGATCGAAAGTCGATACGGGATGCGAAACATCGCGTGCCGTATCGGTCACGCGCAGGCAGTCCGTCGCGTCGCTGCGGGGCAGCGACGCACGTCACGCGCCGATGGCGCTAGATCAGCGCAGGCAGGCCTTCAACGAGCAACACAGCGACGCCGACGCCGAGAATGACGCCGAGCACGCGCAGCAGGTTGTGACGGAATTGCGTGGCGCATGGCACCGCGCCGAGAAATAGCGCTCCGGCCAGCGCCATCGGAATCAACAGAATGAAGTCGCCGATCGTGAAATAGGTCGTCATGCGTGTCTCCAGTGTCGGCCGAAGTGGGCGCTTCAGTGCTTGCCTGGCGGCTCCATCCCTGCGGGATATCGGCCCGAAACGGCACGCGTGCGCTCACCCCGGCGCCATGCCGGGTGTTTCTAGTGGGTCCGGCCCGTCGTACGCAGGCCGGTCAATTCGAGTATAGGCAACCGGCGGCGTTTTTCGCTATCCGAACCATTAAAAATCAGCGGAAAACCGCGGGAATCCCGCGGTTTTCGCGCAAACAAGACGAACGCCTTGCGCGTATCTTTCCCGTTCCTTTCGATTTTCGCGGAATCGTCGTATGTGTCCGATGCGGGCCGCCGCACCCGCGGGTGCGGCGGCCCCCCCCCGCCCCCGCCGGCGGGGTGGGGGCGGCCCGGCCGC